>CAZZLX010000135.1:0-8164 GCA_964655235.1 uncultured Rhizobium sp. | reverse complement strand
AGCGACTCCGGATCGCCCGGCTTCACCAGCCAGCCCGTCACCCCGGCGAGGACCGTCTCGCGCGACCCGCCGTGGTCGGTAGCGATGATCGGCCGGCCCATCGCCTGCGCCTCGACAGCCACACGTCCGAACGCCTCGGGCTCGGTCGATGCCGAGACGACGACGTCGGCCAGCATGTAGGCGGCCGGCATGTCGGTGCAGTCGCCGACGATCCGCACGCGCCCCTGCAGGCCCTGACCGGTGACCAGCCGCTCGAGCTCGTGGCGGTAGTCGCTTCGTCCCTGGTCGGACCCGGCCAGCACGCAGATGATGTCGGCCCGTTTCAGCAAGGTCAGCGCCTCGATCAGCACGGTCTGGCCCTTCCAGCGCGTCAGCCGTCCCGGCAGCAGGATCACCGGAACCCCGTCGGGAAGCCGCCAGTCCTTCTGCAGCTGCAGCATCCGGTGGGGCTGCACCCGTTCGGGGGAGAATTTCTCCAGGTCGATGCCGTTGGGGACGAGCCGCAGTCGGTCGACCGGGACCTTGTAGGTCTGCATGATGTGGCGGGCGATGAACTCGGACGTGGCGATGGTCGGGTCGCCCCACACCATGACGGCGTTGTAGAGCCGCTTGAACGCGTTCCCGGCGCTGTAGGTTCCGTGGAAGGTCGTCACGAACGGGATGCGCGTGCGCTTGGCGGCGCTCCAGGCCGACCACGCCGGCGCGCGGCTCCGCGCATGCACGAGATCGACTTGCTCGGCCTCGATGACGCGGACCAGGCGTTCGATGTTGCGGCGGATGGCGAAGGGGTTCTTGGTGTCGAGCGGAAGCTGGACGTGGCGGGCGCCGGTCCGCTCGAGCTCGCGGACCATCGCGCCGCCCGCCGAGGCGACGAGCGAGCGCCAGCCGGCGCGCGCCACCGCGCCCGCGATCTGGACGGCGCTGCGCTCGACGCCGCCGGTTTCGAGCGCGGGCAGGACTTGCAGGATGGTCGGCACGGTCATCGTCTAAGGTGGGGACGCAGGAGAAGCGGCGGCAGGGATGGCGGCGGAAAGATTATCACGGCCCGATGGCCACGAAATCGCGTTCCGTCGCCAGGCGGGGCGAGAACCCGGCGTCGTCTTCTTCAGCGGCTTCAACTCCTCGATGAACGGGACCAAGGCGACGTGGCTCGCCGAGCGTTGCCACGCCCGTCAGCGCGCTTTCCTTCGCTTCGACGCGTTCGGCCACGGCGAATCGACCGGCCATCTGGCCGACGGAACGGTCGGGCGCTGGAAGGAGGATGCGCTGGCGGTTCTCGACCGGCTCACCTCCGGCCCGCAGGTCCTGATCGGCTCCAGCATGGGAGCGTGGATCGCGACGCTGGTCGCCGAGCGGCGGCCGGAGCGCGTCGCCGGCCTCATCGGCATTGCCGCCGCTCCCGACTTCACGCGCGAGCTGATCGAGCCATCGCTTTCCGCCGAGGCGAAGGCGGCGCTGGCGCGCGACGGCGTCTGGATGCGGCCCTCGGCCTATGGTCCCGACCCGTATCCGATCTCGCGGCACGCGCTCGACGAGGCCGCATCGCATCTCGTCCTGCCCGGCCGGATCGCCGTCGATTTTCCGGTGAGGCTGCTGCACGGTACGGCCGACGCCGATGTTCCGGTCGACCTCTCGTTCCGATTGGCGCACGCGATCGATGGGCCGGACACGGCGGTGACGCTGATCCCCGGCGGCGATCATCGCCTCTCGGGCGAGCGCGACCTGGCGCTGCTCGGATCGGCCTTGGATCAGCTCCTCGCCAGGGCGGCCAGGCCTTCGCGATAGGTCGGATAGGCGAGCTT
The DNA here is from genome assembly GCA_964655235.1 of uncultured Rhizobium sp. Taxonomy (GTDB): domain Bacteria; phylum Pseudomonadota; class Alphaproteobacteria; order SHVZ01; family SHVZ01; genus SHVZ01. The sequence continues at coordinate 6,362 of CAZZLX010000135.1, read as the reverse complement.
TACGCCCAGTTCCTCCCTGATCCTCCGGTTCGAGACGAGCTTCATCTCGTCGTAGAAGCTGCGCGCCATCGGCGACAGGCTCGCCTGCTCGAACTGGATCTCCGGCGGCGGCTCGACGCCGAGCAGACGCGCGGCCTCGGCGATCACGTCCTGCGGCGGGGCCGCCTCGTCGTCGCAGACGTTGTAGGCGGCGCCGGGGTTCGGCTTCGCCATCGAGGCTTCGAGCACGCGGACGATGTCGTCGACATGGATGCGCGAGAAAACCTGGCCCGGCTTGATCACGCGCCGGGCGGTGCCGGCGCGAACCTGCTCGAACGGTCCGCGGCCGGGCCCGTAGATGCCGGCGAGCCGGAACAGGTGCACCGGCCGCCCGTGCGTCCGCCAGAGGTCGAGCCAGCTCTCCTCGGCGTCGACGCGGCGTCGGCCGCGGACGCCCACCGGCCGCAGGTCGCTGCTCTCGTCGACCCAGTCGCCGCCGCGGTCGCCGTAGACGCCCGTCGTCGAGAGGTAGCCGATCCACTCCGTCGGGACCGCGGCGATCGCGTCCGCGTGCAGATCGATCACCGGGTCGCCCTGGTCGTCGGGCGGGACGGAGGCGACGATGTGGGTCGTGCCGGCGAGAACGCCGGCCGGATCGGCGAGCGGGCGGGAGCGGTCGAAGAACATCGCCTCGATTCCCTCGGCGGCGAGCGCGGCACGGCTCTCCGGGGCTCGGCAGGTGCCTGCAACGGCCCAGCCGCGGCCCTTCAGCCCGCGAGCGAGCGCGAGGGCGGAATATCCGAGACCGAAGCAGAAGAGACGAGGCATGGACGTTGGGGCTCCGGCGACCTATCTAGCACGGGTGATCGCCTCCCTTCTTCTCGCACTTCTCGGGCTCTCGATGCCGGCCAAGGCCGAGATCATCGGCGGCGAGGAATCCTATCGTGCCTGCATGACGCTTGCCCGCGAGAAGCCGAAGGACGGCGAGGAACGCGCGCTCGGCATGATCGCGCTCAAGGGCGGGGCACCGGCGCGCCACTGCCTGGCGACGGCGCTCCTCAATCTCGGCAAGTACGCGGACGCCGCCGATGCCCTAATCGACGTCGCGGTCGAGACGCGCGATCCGGCGATGCGCATCGAGGCACTGGGCCAGGCGGGCAACGTCTGGGTCATGGCCGGCGACCTGCCGCGGGCGGTCGCCACCTTTGGCGAGGCGATCCGGCTCAAGGACAACGACGCCGACCTTTACATCGACCGGGCGATCGCGCTCGCCGCCGCCACCAACTACTACGAGGCGCTCGACGACCTGAACCGGGCGCTCGAGCTCGATCCGAAGCGAGCGGAAGCCTATGTCTTCCGCGCCACCGCCTATCGCTACGTCGATGCTTTCGACCTGGCGTTCCAGGACGTCGAGTCGGCGCTCGCCCTCAAGCCCGGCTTCCCGGAGGCGCTGGTCGAGCGCGGCATGCTGCGGCGCCTTTCGGGCAACGACAAGGATGCCCGGGCGGACTGGATCCTGGTCCTGCAGCGCGCGCCCGACTCGGCCGCGGGCGACGCCGCCCGCGAGAATCTGGCGAGGCTGGACATCAAGGCGCCGTGATCATCCGCGACTACGTCCCCGCCGATGTCGATGCGCTGATCGACCTGTTCCGGCAGGCGGTACGACGTACGGCGATCCGCGACTACAGCGAAGCGCAAGTGAAGGCCTGGGCGCCCGACGAGGTCGAGCGGGAGCGATGGGTGGAGCGCCGGTCCAGCCGGCCGACCTGGGTTGCCGAGATCGACGGACGGATCGCGGGCTTCGCCGATCTCGAGCCCGATGGCCATGTCGACATGATGTACGTGCATCCGGACTTCAACGGCCGTGGCGTCGCCAATGCCTTGTTTGCCAGGATCGAGGCGGCTGCGGCCGAGCTGAAGCTCTGGCGGCTCTACACCGAAGCCAGCATCACCGCGAAGCCCTTCTTCGAGAAGAAGGGCTTTCGCGTGATCTCGGCCCAGACCGTCCATGTCCGCGGACAGGACCTCGTGAACTATCGAATGGAGAAGCTTCGGGCTTAAGCCGGAGCGCGGCGCCAGAGGATCGTCGCGGCGCCGGCGGCGACAAGCAGCCCGCCGCCGATCCGGTTCACGCCACGCTGGACCGCGGGCTTGTGGATGAAGTGCTTCGCCCAGGAGGCCAGCAGCGCATAGAACAGCGCGTTGGTCGTGCCGAAGAAGACGAAGGTCGGCACCAGGATCGTCATCTGGCCGACCATCGATTGGGTCGTGTCGATGAACTGAGGGAAGAAGGCGACGTAGAACACGATGCCCTTCGGGTTCAGCGTCGCCGCGACATAGGCGTTGATGAAGACCCGCCAGCGGCTCCATTCGACCGGTGCCGTGATCTCTCCGCCCGATGACACGGGCGCTCGCCACAGCTTGACGCCGAGGTAGATCAGGTAGGCCGCGCCGATCCACTTCACCACGTTGAAGATGTCGGCCGAGGTCGCGAGGAGCGCGCCGAGGCCCAGCATCGAGGCGGTCATCGCGGTGAAGTCGCCGAGCGCCACACCGGCGACGATGGCATAGGCCGCGCGCTTCCCGTGGCCGAGCGCGTAGGAGACGATCATCAGGACGGTGAGGCCGGGGATGGTGACGATCACGAACGAGGCGACGGCGAAGGCGAGCCAGGTCTCAAAGCTCATCGGAGGACTCCCAGGTCAAAGAGAAGGATAAATCCACCGGTTTCGGAGGGATGCAACCCCGGTTTTCGAGGCTACAATCCGCTTCGCAACTCCAGAGGCTCCATGTCTGCCACCTGCATCTTCTGCAAGATCGCCAAGCGCGAGATACCGTCCCATGTCGTCCATGACGATGCCGACACCTTCGCCTTCATGGACATCCGGCCGATCCAGCCAGGGCACGTGCTGGTGATCCCGAAGGTCCATATCGACCATTTCTCGGACCTGCCGGACGACGTCGCGACCAAGGTGCTGCTGATCGCTCAGCGGTTGGCGAAGACCATTCGCGCCGAGATCAAGCCGCCGCGCGTTGGCCTCCTGGTCGGCGGCTTCGCCGTGCCGCATGCTCACCTGCACGTGGTCCCCATGCATGACGGGCATGACATCACGTCGCAGAACTACGCCAAGGTCGTGGACGGGAAGGTGACCTACGACATCGCCAACATCCCGCCGGCGCCGCCGGAGGAGCTGGCGAAGTTCGCGTCCCGTCTCAAGTCCTAGCCTTCGCCCCGCTTCGGTGCCTATCATCCGTCGTCCTTGAAATTCAGATCCCTGGGAGCCTTCGATGGGTCAGTTCGGCTTCGGTCAGTCCGTCCGCCGCAAGGAGGATGTGCGCTTCATCACCGGCCGCGGCCGCTATACCGATGACATCAGCCTGCCCGGCCAGGTGGCGGCCTATGTCGTCCGCTCGCCGCACGCGCATGCGACCTTCAAGATCAAGGACGTGGCGCAGGCGAAGAAGGCCTCGGGCGTGCTCGCCGTCCTGACCGGCGCCGACGCGGTCGCCGACAAGCTCGGCAACATCCCCTGCAAGGTGCCGATCAAGAACCGCGACGGTTCCAAGTCGGTGATGCCCCCGTATCCGCTGCTGGTCGCCGATACCGTACGGCACGTCGGCGACGCCGTTGCGCTCGTCGTTGCCGACACCCTGTCCCAGGCGCGCGATGCGGCCGAGCTGATCGAGATCGACTGGAACCCGCTGCCGGCTGCCGGCGACACCGGCAGCGCCGGCAACGCCGGCGCGCCGCAGGTCTGGCCGCAGGCGAAGAACAACCAGGTCTTCGACTGGGAACTCGGCGACGCCAAGGCGGCCGACGCCGCCTTCGCCAAGGCCGACAAGGTCGTCGAGCTCGACCTCATCAACAACCGCATCATCGTCAACTCGATGGAGCCGCGCGGCGCGCTCGGCAACTTCGACGCCAAGGAGGGCCGCTACCACCTCTACACTTCCTCGCAAGGGGCGCACTCGATCCAGGGCCTGCTCACCGAGGCGTTGAACGAGAAGGCTGACAAGTTCCACGTCGTGACGCCTGACGTCGGCGGCGGCTTCGGCATGAAGCTGTTCCTCTATCGCGAATACGCGCTCGTGCTTTGGGCGTCGAAGAAGGTCGGCCGGCCGGTCAAGTGGACCTCCGAGCGTCAGGAGGCTTTCCTCTCCGACACGCAAGGTCGGGACCATGTGAGCAAGGCGCGTCTCGCGCTGGCCAAGGACGGTACTTTCCTCGCGCTCAAGGTCCATACCGTCGCCAACCTCGGCGCTTACCTCTCCAACTACGGCCCCTTCATCCCGACCATGGCCGGCACCGGCATGCTGGCCGGCCTCTACTCGACCCCGGCGATCCATGCGCATGTCGTCGGCGTGTTCACGCACACGGTGCCGATCGACGCCTATCGCGGCGCCGGACGCCCGGAAGCGGCCTTCCTGGTAGAGCGCCTAGTCGACGTCGCGGCACGCGAGACGGGCGTGTCGCCGGATGCGATCCGGCGGAAGAACTTCATCCCGCCGGCTTCGATGCCGTTCAAGACCGCGCTCGGCGAGACCTACGACTCCGGCGACTTCACCGGCGCCATGGAGAAGTGCATGGCCTTCGCCGACTGGAAGGGCGTCGGCGCCCGCAAGGCCGCCTCGCAGAAGAAGGGCAGGATCCGCGGCATCGGCATGGCCTGCTATGTCGAGGCCTGCTCGGGCGGCGGCCCGGAGAACGCCTGGATCACGGTCGAGCCGTCGGGCGCAGTCCTGGTCGCGATCGGCACGCAGTCGAACGGCCAGGGCCACGAGACCGCCTATGCACAGGTCACCGCCGACAAGCTCGGCATCGACATCGAGCAGGTGCGCGTGATCCAGGGCGACACCGACACGATCAAGTCGGGCGGCGGCACCGGCGGCTCGCGCTCGATTCCGGTCGGCAGCGTCTGCATCGACGGGGCGGCGAACGATGTGATCAGCAAGGGCAAGAAGATCGCCGCCAACGTCATGGAGGCCTCCGAGGCCGACATCGAGTTCAACGAAGGCGTATTCGCGATCGCAGGTACCGACCGCCGCATGACACTCTTCGAAGTGGCCGCCGCCGCGCAGGATCCGAAGAAGCGCCCGGCCGGCATCGAGGCGGGCGAACTCAGCGGCACCAGCGGCTTCACGCCGCCGGCCTCCACATACCCGAACGGCTGCCACATCGCCGAGGTCGAGGTCGATCCGGAGACCGGCAGCGTTCACGTCGACCGCTACACCATCGTCGACGACTTCGGCACCGTGCTGAACCCGATGATGCTGCAGGGCCAGGTGCATGGCGGCATCGGCCAGGGTCTGGGCCAGGCGCTGCTGGAGAACTGCAGCTATGACGAGAATGGGCAGCTCGTGACCGGCTCGCTTATGGACTACTGCCTGCCGCGCGCCGGAGACGTGCCGACAGTCGCCTTCGACATGAACCCCGTGCAGTGCAAGACCAACCCGCTCGGCCTCAAGGGCTGCGGCGAGGCGGGGGCGATCGGTGCGCCGCCGACGATCATCAACGCGTTGGTCGACGCGCTGCAGCCTTACGGCGTGCGCCACATCGACATGCCGGCGACGCCGGAGAAGGTGTGGGCCGCGATCCAGGCAGGTCAGTCGAAGCGGGCGGCGGAGTAGCGTGGCGCTGGAGATCGCGCGCCTCCTGACGGAAGTCGCCGCCGCCGCGCGCAAGGCCGGCGAAGCGATCCGACGCCACTACGAGGGCGAGTTCGCCGTCGATCGCAAGGCCGACGGATCCCCGGTGACCGCGGCCGATCACGCGTCGGAAGAGGTGATGCTGCACGAGCTTCACAAGCTGACGCCGGACATCCCGATCGTCTCGGAGGAGCAGGTGGAGGCCGGCAAGGTGCCCGAGGTGTCGGGAGGCCGCTTCTGGCTGGTCGATCCGCTCGACGGCACCAAGGAGTTCATCAAGCGCAACGGCGAGTTCGCCGTCGTTGCTGGCCTCGTCGTCGACTTCAAGCCGGTCGCGGGCGTGATCTATGCCCCGGTGCTCGACAAGCTCTATGCCGGCGGCGAAGGTCGCGCCTGGCGCGAGAAGGACGGAAAGAAGGAAGAGATCAGGGCACGCGCCGCGGCGACCGACGGCCTCGTCGTCGCGATCAGCCGCTCGCACATCAGCGACAAGTTTGAGTCATACTTGGCGACGCTGCCGCTGAAGGGGCGCGTCGCATGCGGCAGCGCGATCAAGTTTGGCCTGCTCGCGGCGGGCGAGGCCGACATCTATCCCCGCTTCGGCCAGACGATGGAGTGGGACACGGCTGCCGGCCACGCGATCCTGGAAGCTGCCGGCGGCCGGATGGAGACCAAGGAGGGCGGGAGGCTCATCTACGGCAAGCCCGGCTTCCTCAATCATGGCTTCATTGCGCGGG
>CAZZLX010000134.1:0-8203 GCA_964655235.1 uncultured Rhizobium sp. | reverse complement strand
GCGTCGGGGCCGTTCGTGATCCAGGTCTTGGTGCCGTTCAGCCCCCACTCGGCGCCGCGGCGCACCGCGGTGGTCTTCATGGCGGCGGCGTCGGAGCCGGAGGCCGGCTCGCTCAGGGCGAAGCAGCCGAGCTGCTCGCCTCGCGCCATCGGCTTCAGGAATCTCTCTTTCTGCATGTCGGTGCCGAACTTGAGCACCGGCATGCAGCCGACCGAGTTGTGCACGCTCATGATCGTCGAGGTCGAGCCGTCGCCGGCGGCGATCTCCTCCAGCGCCAGGGCGTAGGCGACGTGGTCGGAGCCGGCGCCACCCATCTCCTCGGGCACCAGCATGCCCATGAAGCCCAGCTTGCCGAGTTCGGCCAGGGCGTCGGCCGGGAACGTCGATTCCGCGTCCCACTTCGCCGCATTCGGCTTCAGGTGCTCCTCGGCGAAGGCCCGCGCGGTATCGCGGATCAGCGCCTGGGTCTCGCTGATCACCATGGGATGGCTTGTCCCTGGTAATCGTAGAACTTGCCGCTGTCCTCGTGGCCCGTCTTCTCGATCACCTGCTTCATGCCGGCGATCGACTCCGGTATGCCGATCGCCGCATTGGGCCCGCCCATGTCGGTCTTGACCCAGCCCGGGTGCAGCAGGATGCAGGTGATGCCGCGCAGCTTCACGTCCATCGAGAAGCAGCTGACCGCCATGTTGAGCGCGGCCTTGGAGGTCCGGTACGGCATGCTGCCGCCCGCATTCATCGCGATCGAGCCCATGCGGCTGGTGACGAAGGCCATCTTCTTCAGCTTCGAATGCGCGACGTTCTCGACCAGCGTCTCCGCGAGACGGATCGGCGCCACGACGTTGGTCTTGAGCACGTGGAGGAACTCCTCGTGGTCGAAGGTGCCGACCTTGAGGTCGCGCTTCCCGTAGATGCCGGCGTTGTTGAGGAGCAGGTCGATCGGCTCGTTCCCCAGGCTCTTCGCCAGCGCCTTCGTGTCCTTCTCGTCGTCGACGTTGAGCGCGTGGATGTGGAGGTCGCCCTTGAGCTTCTTGAGCTCGTCGGCCCGCATCGGGTTGCGGCAGCCGGCATGGACGCTCCAGCCCGCGGCCAGGTAGACGCGGGTGAATTCGAGGCCGAGGCCGCGATTGGCGCCGGTGATGACGGCGGTAGGCATTCAGGCGGTCTCCTTGAAAAGCTCGCGGCCGATGAGCATGCGGCGGATCTCGGAAGTGCCTGCGCCGATCTCGTAGAGCTTGGCGTCGCGGAGCAGCCGTCCGGTCGGATAGTCGTTGATGTAGCCGTTGCCGCCGAGGCACTGGATCGCCTCCAGCGCCATCCAGGTCGCCTTCTCGGCGGCGTAGAGGATCGCGCCGGCGGAGTCCTTCCTGGTCGTGCGGCCCTTGTCGCAGGCCTTGGCCACCGAATAGACGTAGGCCTTGGCCGCGTTCATGCCGACATACATGTCGGCGAGCTTCCCCTGCATCAGCTGGAACTCGCCGATCGCCTGGCCGAACTGCTTGCGCTCGTGCACGTAAGGCACGACCACGTCCATGCAGGCCTGCATGATGCCGAGCGGACCCGCGGCCAGCACGGCGCGCTCGAAGTCAAGGCCGCTCATCAGCACGCGGGCACCGCCGTTGAGCTGGCCGAGCACGTTCTCGGCCGGCACCTCGCAGTCCTCGAACACGAGCTCGCAGGTGTTCGAACCGCGCATGCCGAGCTTGTCGAGCTTCTGCGCGGTCGAGAAGCCTTTCGTGCCCTTCTCAATCAGGAAGGCGGTGATGCCTTTCTGGTTCGCGGCCGGATCGGTCTTGGCATAGACCACCAGCGTGTCGGCGTCGGGACCGTTGGTGATCCACATCTTCGCGCCGTTCAGCACGAAGCGGTCGCCCTTCTTCTCCGCCCGTGTCTTCATGCCGACGACGTCCGATCCCGCGCCCGGCTCGCTCATCGCCAGCGCGCCGACGTTCTCGCCGGAGATCAGCTTCGGCAGGTACTTCTTCTTCTGGGCGGGAGTGCCGTTCAGCTTGATCTGGTTGACGCAGAGATTGGAGTGCGCGCCATAGGAGAGCCCGACCGAGGCGGAGGCGCGGCTGATCTCCTCCATCGCGACGCAATGCTCGAGATAGCCCAGGCCGGCGCCGCCATACTCCTCGTCGACGGTGACGCCGAGCACGCCGAGCTCGCCCATCTTCTTCCACAGATCCATCGGGAAGGCGTTGGTGCGGTCGATCTCCGCGGCCCGCGGCGCAATCTCCTTGGCGGAGAAGGCACGCACGGAGGCGCGGAGCTCGTCGGCGACCTCGCCCAGATCGAAATCGAGGCTCGGGTATTCATTCGGCAGCATGGCGATTCCCAACTTCTTGCTGGCTACTATAGCCCAAGGGCCGGGAACCGCATCAATGCGGGGGACGGAGCCGCCTGCCGCCTTCGCGCCGGGAAAGCAGCCGGCGGCGACGGCGACGGGTCTTGCCTCCCGTCGCCGGGCCGCCGGCCTCTCCTAGGTCCCCACCAGGAACCTCGGTTTCCTCCGGACGACCGTCGATGCGGTCGCTCTCCGGGATCTCGTCAGGCTTGGGCTTGTCCGGCACTCAGTGGGCGTCGGCGCCGCCGCCGGCCTGGCTCTTCTTCAGCAGCGGCATAAGCAGGAGCGCGAGCGCGAAGACGCCGGACATCGCCAGGAAGGCGTCGTTCATGCTCATGACCGCCGCCTCGCGCGCGACGAGGCCGCCGAGCTTCTTCATCGCCACCAGCTGCGCGTCGGCGACCGACGTATCCAGCTTCGTCGCCAGCGACTCGATCCAGACGTTGACCGAGTCCCGTCCGGCGTTGACCTGCTGGGCGATGCGGTTCCAGTGGAGCTGCTTCTGGTCCGAGAGGATCGTGTTCAGCAAGGCGAGCCCAATCGCACCACCGAGGTTCCGCATGAGGTTATAAAGGCCGCTCGCGTTCTTGACCTTCTCCGGTGGCAGCGTGCCGAGAGCGATCGCGTTGATAGGCATGAAGCAGAGCATCAGCGAGAGGCCGCGCACCGCCTGCGGCAGGAAGAACTCCCAGAAGCCCCAGTCGGCCGTCATGTGCCCGGTCATCCAGACGCCCGTTCCAAACAGCGACAGGCCCATCGCCAGCATGACGCGCGGTTCGAGGATGCGCGAGAGCGCGCCCGCGATCGGTGCCGAGGCGAACTGGAAGGCGCCGGTGACGAACATGATCTCGCCGATCTGCAGGCTGTTCAGGCCCCGTACCTGCCCGAGGTAGAGCGGCATCAAGTAGACGGCGCCGTAGAGGCCGACGCCGAGAATGAAGCTGTACAGGCTGCCGATCGCGAAGTTGCGGTCGGCGAAGGCGCGCAGGTCGACGATCGGGTTCTTGTAGGTGAACATCCGCCAGAAGAACAGCGTGCCCGAAACCGCCGAGACGATGGCGGCATAGAGCAGGACGTGGTCGTCGAACCATTCCTTCCGAGGCCCCTCCTCGAACACGTATTCGAGAGTGCCGAGGAACAGCGCCATCAGGATCAGGCCGATGCGGTCGAAGGTCTTCGCCAGCGACCAGTCCGGCTTGTCGATGTCGAGCAGCGACCAGACCAGGAGGCTGGCGACGAAGCCCGGGACGACGTTGATCAGGAACAGCCAGTGCCACGAGGCCGCCTGGGTGATCCAGCCGCCGAGCGTGGGCCCGAGCGTCGGCGCCATGGTCGCGACGAGACCGATCAGGATGGTGACGCCGGTCCGCTTGTCGGCCGGGAAAAGGGCGAACGTCGTGGCGAAGGCGGTCGGGATCATCGCGCCGCCGAGGAAACCCTGGAAGGCGCGGAACACGATCATCGACTCGATGTTCCAAGCGAAGGCGCAGGCGAGGCTGAAGACGGTGAAGCCCAGCGACGAGATCACGAACAGGACCCGCGTCGACATCAGGCGCGAGAGATAGCCCGACAGCGGAATCATCACGACTTCGGCGATCAGGTACGAGGTCTGGACCCAGCTGATCTCGTCGGAACTCGCGGCGAGGCCTGCCTGGATCTCGCCGATCGAGCTCGAGACGATCTGGATGTCCAGGATCGCCATGAACATCCCGAAGACCATCGTGAAGAAGCCGACGACCTGCCTGGCGGACGGCATCGCCTGCGGACGTGACGTGCCCGCCGGGAGGGCGGGCACGTCGTCGGCGGTCGCGGCAGAAGCGGCGGTCATTTGCTCGCCGCCAGCGCCGAGCCCATGAGCGAGCCCAGCAACGGCGCCTCGGCGACCATGTCGCGCGTGTCGACGGAGGCGACCACCGACAGTCCCGGACGGATCAGGCCCGCGAGCGCGTTGTCGCGCGGCACGGCGATCCGGACCGGCAGGCGCTGCACGATCTTGGTGAAGTTGCCGGACGCATTTTCCGGCGGCAGCAGGCTGAACTGCGAGCCCGACGCCGGGGCGAAGCTCTCCACGCGGCCCTCGATCGTGCGGCCCGGGAAAGCATCGACCTCGAGCGTCACCTTCTGGCCGGGGCGCATGCGCTTCAGCTGCGTTTCCTTGAAGTTGGCGACGACATGCACCTCCGGCAGCGGCACCAGGACCATGAGCTGGCTGCCGGGCTTCACGAGCTGGCCGACCTGGACCGTGCGGTTGCCGACGATGCCGTCAGCGGCGGCCCGGATGACGGTGTCATCACGCGCGATCTCGGCGGTGGCGAGCGCCGCCTCGGCCTGCTTGAGCGCGGCCTCGGCCTGGCGCCGATCGGCCTCGATCATCGCGATCCGGTCCTTCTCGGCGGTCAGCGCGGCGCGCGCCTTCGAGGTCCCCGCCTCGGTCTTGCGGGCGTCGGCCTCGACGACCTCGAGCTTCTGGCGGCTGACGTATTCGCTGGAAGCGAGGTTGCGGTAACGCGCCAGATCCTGGCGCGAGCGCTCGCGGTCAGCCTCCGAGGCGACGAAGCCGGCCTCGGCCTGCTGGATCATCGCCTTCTGCCAGGTGAGCTGCTTCTCCGTCGCGGCGATCGCCGCTTTCTTGGCCTCGACTGCGGCCCGGGCCTCGGCGACCTTGGCGGTGTAGTCGTCATCGTCGATCACGGCGAGCACGTCGCCGGCCTTGACCTGCTGGTTTTCGGCCACGCGGACGTCGCGGATATATCCTGAGAGCTTGGCCGAGACGGTGACGATGTCGGCCTGCACATAAGCGTTGTCGGTCGATTCGAGGAATCGGCCGTTGGTCCACCAAGTCCAGCCGTAGTTGCCGGCCAGAAGGAGGGCGCCGCTGGCAACGGTCGCCAGGAGGGTAACGCGGAGGATCTTCTTCATTTTGTAGCCCCGACCCGGTATTCCGGGATAATTGAACTGAACGGTTCAGTTCTGTTGCAAACCTGCGCTTGAACGGCTAAAGTGTCAACAGGAAACTAAACCGTACAGTCCAGAATGGATGTGATGACGGACACAGCCCCGCCTTCGCCCGGCAGCCGGGCGGCGAAGCCCTTGCAGATCCTCGAGGCTGCCCGCGAGCTGTTCCTCAGGGACGGGTTCTCGGCCACGAGCATGGATGCGGTCGCCAAGCTGGCGAACGTCTCCAAGGCGACCGTCTATGCCCACTTCTCGAGCAAGGAAGAGCTGTTCGCGGCGATGATGGAGTCCGAGTGCCGCCGCACCTGGCCGGAGATCGGCAGCGCGGATATCGCCCTGCTCGATCCGATCCCCAAGCTGCGCGAGGTGGCGGAGCGCTACATCCGCTTCATCACCTCGGGCTATCCGGTCTCGCTGCTGCGGGTGGTCTCGGCCGAAGCGGCACGCAATCCGGCGCTAGGACGTATCTTCTACGACAGCGCCCCGGGCGCAGGCCGGGCGAAGTTCGCCGAGCTGCTCCGCCATGCGGACGATCGCGGTCTGATCCGGGTGCCAGACCCGCTGCACGCGGCCGACACCTTCTTCGCGATGCTGCGCGGCGACATTCACATCCGCATCCTGGTCGGGATGCCGCTCCCGAGCGAGGCGGAACTCGCCGCCCACGCCCGGGAGATCGTCGAGAGGTTCCTTAAGGCCTATGCGCGCTAGGCCAGCGTCTTCTTGAACATCTCGATATAGGCCTTCGGCCGGGTCACATACGGGAAGTGGCCGCCGACCTCGAGATGGAAGCGCTTGGCCTTCGGGTAGCGCTTGCGCACCGCGGCCAGCACCTTGGGCGCCACCACTGGATCGTCGCCGCAATCCAGCACGAGGATCTTCGACTGCGGCAGGTCGAGCTTCGGCACCGCGGGACCGTCGCGGACCACGAGCACGCGCGACTTGAGCCAGGCGCCGCCGAGGCGGTCGGCATTGTCCTTGAGCACTTCCTTCAGCAGCTTGAAGCCGGCATCCGGCGCCGGCATGCCGGCGATGTTCGCGTAGGCCTTGGTCAGGTGCTGCTTCGGCGTCATCTTCTTGGCCTCGGCCGGCAGCGGCCCGCGCAGGTCCTTCGACTTCGGATCGAGCAGCGTGTTGGCGACGTAGAGCTTCTCGATGCGGCCGGGATGGCGCGCGGCGAAGTGCTGGATCAGGAAGCCTCCGAGCGAGGAGCCCAGCAGGTGCGCCTTGCCGATGTCGAGCTTGTCGAACAGCGCCTTGAGCCCGTCGGCGAGCTTGAGGATGCTGAGCGAGGGCGGCACGGTGACGGCCACGATGCGTGCCTTCCCCTTCAAGGCCACAATCTGGTTCCAGAAGATGTCGGCGACGCCGAGCGTACCCGGAATCAGCACTAGCGTCGGCTGGCCCTTCTTCCCGGCCACGTCGATGACGCCCCATTTGAGGCTGCCGGCCTTGATCTGCTTCTCAGGAAAGCGCTTCCGGAAATCTGCGAGCTTCATTCATTCCCCCTGTTGACGCCTGTCAGCCGCCGATCCGCTGGGCGAGATCGCGAAGATATTTGCGGTCGGACGGGTCGAGCGCGCCCTTGGCGAGATCGTCCCGGAATCCCCGCAGCTCGTCCTTGGTCGAGGACGAGACGGCGGCCGATGACAGCAGCCGCTCGATCAGCTCGCCGTCGTCGCCGGTGAATTCCATTTTCGGTGCGGGCGGCGGGCGGAGCAGGTCTTCCCAGTCGAGGCCGGCGGCCGAGACGAGGCGGCTTGCCTCGCGGGCCGCCGCCACTACGTCCGCATCGTCGGCGCCGCCGAGACGTGCCAGGAGGGCGAGGAAGCTTTCGCGGTCGGTATTCGGCATCGGTACTCAGCTCCGCCAGCGCAAGGTGCGTTCTTTGACCGGGTTCTCGAACGGCCGGTTCTCGGTCCGGCTCGCGGCCCATTCCTTCTTGAGCCGGTAATACCATTTCGCCTGGGTGTCGGCGTCGTCGATCAGCATCAGCGCCGGATCGTCGACCAGGCCGATCGCCTGCATCGCCATGATGTCGCGATCCTGCATCAGGAACGTGTGCATGAACGGCCGGAAGAACGGCTTGAACAGCGAGAGCCAGGGTTGCGTCCACCAGATCGCGTGATGGATCCTCGTCGTCGTGGCGTCGACCGGCGTCACCGCGGTCAGCGCCCCCACCACCACCTTTTCGGTCCTGATGTGCTCGATGCGGACGCCAGGAAGCCGGAAAGAGATCTCGGTCTCCGGCGTCCCGCCGATGATGCGGTAGGCCTTGCTGTTCGACGACGGGCGGTGTCGGGCCATGGTGAAGCCGAGATCCGACGGCACGAACCGCTTCGCCTTCTCGTGGATCGACTTGGCCGACCTCCACCACCAGGAACGGTGCACGAAGGGCCCGTGCGCCGGGTCCATCAGACCCACGACCGCATGGTCCATGGCGCAGCCGAAAGGCATGGTTTCGGCGAGATCCGCCTTGCGGTCCCCGACGTCGGGCACCACCGGAACCGGCGGTGCGTTCGCGGGATCAGATCCTGCGAAGATCCAGATGTTCCCCTGCACCTCGCGCGCCGGAAACGTCTTCGCCTTGATGCGGCCGGGCTCGAAGGCCTGGTCTTCGACCAGCGACGGGATCCCCGTGCAGCGGCCGTCGGCGCCGAAGCGCCAGCCGTGATAGCAGCACTCGACTTCCCGCCCGTCGAAGGTCCCGAAGCTCAAGGGGATGCCGCGATGAGGGCAAAAATCCTTGAAGCAGAAAACCTCGCCCTCGTTCGTACGCCCGAACAGCAGGCGCTGCCCCAGCAGCGTGCGCACGGTCATGCGGCCGCGTGCGACCTCGGCGCCCGGGAGCGCCAGATACCAGAGATCCCGGAGCCAGCCGTCTAGAGAATCAGCCACGTCGCG
>CAZZLX010000133.1:0-8238 GCA_964655235.1 uncultured Rhizobium sp. | reverse complement strand
GCGCCGATCTTCTCGTCCTTCAGCGCCGTGACCTGCGCGCGCATCCGGCCGGCGTCGTTCGAGGCGAGCTCCAGCTGATATCCGAGTCCGCGATCCCTGGCGGCGGCGGCGAGCCCGCGGCCGACGCCCATCATGAACTCGCGCTCGTTGTCCTGGGCGAAAGCGAGCGTCTTCTCGAGGCCGGGGGGCGGCGAACAGGACGCCGCGGCGGGATCGAAGGGCGGCAGGACGACCGGCGTCGTGAGGCCGGGCGACCCCTCCTGCGCGAACGCGGACGATGCGAATGCCAGGAGCGTCAGCGCTGCCGAACGAAGCATCTCTCTCACTCCGCGGCGACCGCGAAGACGAGGCGCGCGGCCGTGCCCTGCGGCCGGCTCGGATGGTCGATGCGCGCATGCATGGCGGCCGCCATGGTCGAGACGATGCGCGTGCCGAGGCCGCTGCCCTTCGCCTGTGCCGCCTCGCCGCGCCCGATACCGTCGTCCTCGACCACGAGCTCGCCGGTGCCGCCGTCGAGGCTCTTCAGGCGCACGCGGATCTCGCCCGGGCGATCCGGATAGGCGTACTTGAACGCATTGGTGACCCACTCGGTCAAGACCACGCCGAGGCCGACCGAGGCATCGGTCTTGAGCCGGATCGGCTCGATCTCGTGGCGCAGCGTCGCTGTGTGGCCTTCGGCGCGAAGCGTGGACTCGAGATGCGCCAGGAGCTCGCGCAGGTATTCGTCGAGCGCCACCCAGCGCACGTCGCCCGAGCCGTAGAGGCTCCGGTGGATCTTGGCGATCGCGTAGATGCGCGCCTGCGTCTCGGCGAGCGCTTCCTTCGCCGCCGGGTCCGACACGGCGTTCGCCTGCAGCCGCACCAGCGACGCCACGAGCTGGAGGCTGTTGGCGACGCGATGATTGACCTCGGTCAGCAGCACCTCGGCGCGTTCGCGCGCGAGGTTCAGGTCGTGCGTCCGCCGCTCGACCCGCGCCTCCAGGCTCTGGTTCATCGCGTTCACCGCGTCGCGCGCCTGCGCGATCTCGCGCGCGTAGCGCAGCACGGTGACAGTGATGCCGCCGACGACGATGACGATCACGACGGCGCCGACGATCGACATCGTCCGCAGCATGAGGGCGTTCCGCTGCTGCTCGTTGCCGCCGTCCGCCAGCCGCTCGTCGCTGGCGAGGATGACGCCGTAGAGGAAGACGTTGGCCTCGTCCATCAGCGCCTTGCCGCGGTTGCTGCGGACCGCCGCCATCGCCTTGGCTTCGTTGCCGCCGGACTTGAACGCGATGGTCTCGTCCATCTCGGCGATCTTGTCGGCGACCACCGCGGTCAGCCGCTTGAGCATCGGTGCCGCCTGCGCGTCGCCGGCGAGGTGGCCGCTCAGGCTCTCGAGCTGCCGGCGCGCCTGCGCCTTGGCGGTGTCGAACGGCGCCAGGTAGATCTCGTTGCCGGTGAGAAGGAAGCCGCGCTGGCTGCCCTCCGCGGTGCGCAGCGCATCCCGGAGGCCGATCGCCGCGTTCCGTGTGTCGCGGACGACCAGGGCATCGTCGAAGAAGCGGTTGGCGCGCTCGCCGAGCCAGATGGTCATGCCGACGATGACGACCAGGGCCAAAAGCCCGACGACCAGGAACCCCGAGGTCGCCCGGATGACGAACCGGCTGGTTATCGGCATGGCGGCAAAAGCCCGTTCACCGTCTCTGGCCCGGGAAGCGGGCTGAACAACAACGCCGGATCAAGGGGACCGGATGCGCGAATGGGCGCACATCCAGGATAGCGACGCCCACCCGGAGCGACAATCCCCGCCCCGGCGGGCAGCGAAAGGGAGCGAGTCGGATGGCAAAGGGCATCCGTGCTGGAATCGCCAAGGGGGGTTGGGCATGATGCGCCCGCTTCCCCACTCCATTCCGAGGCTTTCCGTGACCGC
This sequence comes from uncultured Rhizobium sp., assembly GCA_964655235.1. GTDB lineage: Bacteria > Pseudomonadota > Alphaproteobacteria > SHVZ01 > SHVZ01 > SHVZ01. The sequence continues at coordinate 6,323 of CAZZLX010000133.1, read as the reverse complement.
TGCCCAGACGCTCGCTTCCCAGGCCAAGGCCCAGCCCTTCGAGGGCGTGATGGCACCGGTCGTGACCCCGTTCCGCGCCGACCTGTCGGTCGACGTCGAGCGCTACATCGCCCACAACAAGTGGCTGCTGTCGCAGAAGTGCGACGGGCTCGCGGTGTTCGGCACCAACTCGGAAGCGAACTCGATGAGCGTCGGCGAGCGGAACGACCTGCTCGACCGGCTGATCGAGGCGGGCATCCCGGGTGCCAAGATGATGCCGGGCACCGGCGGCTGCGCGCTGCCGGACGCGGTGGCGGCGACCAGGCATGCTGTCGCGCGCGGCTGCGGCGGCGTTCTGATGCTGCCGCCCTTCTATTACAAGGGCGTCAGCGACGACGGGCTGTTCGCGTTCTTCTCGGAAGTGGTGCAGCGCGTCGGCTCGAAGGCGCTGAAGCTCTACCTCTATCACATCCCGCCGGTGGCGGTGGTCGGCATCTCGCTCAAGCTGATCGAGCGCCTGATCAAGGCCTATCCCGACACGGTCGTCGGCATCAAGGACTCCTCCGGCGATGCCGCGAACCTGAAGTCGATCCTCGACGCCTTCCCCGGCTTCGGCACCTTCGCCGGATCGGAAGCGGGCCTGCTCGCCTGCCTTCGCGGCGGCGGCGTCGGCTGCATCACCGCGACCGGCAACATCGCGCCCTCCCAGATCCGCCGCGTGTTCGAGACCTGGCGCACGGCCGAGGCCGACGGCATCCAGGAGAAGGTCACGGCCTTCCGCAACACGATGCAGAAGTACCCGATGATCCCGGCGCTGAAGGCCGTGATCGGGCATTTCAGCAAGGATGCGAGCTGGGGCCAAGTGCGCCCGCCACTCGTGACCATGAGCGACGAGGTCAAGGCGAAGCTGGTCGCCGACATCGGTACCCACGGCTTCACCATGCCCGGCCTGTGAGGGCTGCGCTTCTCGTCATTCTTCTTTTCGTCTCCGGCTGCACCGCGCCGACGCTGACCCAGCTTCGGCCGGCGCTGCTCGACCAGGGCGACTTTCTTGGCACGCTCGCCCGCGAGGAGCGCCGCCACGCGATCTTCCTCGGCCGTCACGGGGCCGCGATCCGGGAGGCCGAGCGCTTCGCGCAGAAGGCCGAGGCGGCGCGCACCGGCCGGATGCCCGAGCCTGAGCCGGCGGCAGATGCCGCGATGGCCGCGACCCGCAATCGCCTGTTGGCCGCACTGGCGACGCCGGCAAAGGAGAAGTGCCCGGTTTTCGCCGCTCTCGCCTTCGCCCGCTACGACGCCTGGGCCGAGCGCCAGCGCGCCTGGCCGAACGGCGAGGAAGCGCAGGGTTTCCGGCGCGACACCGAGGAAAACCTCGCGGCGCTCGAAGGTCCATGCCGCGCCGGCTGAGCGGGCTACCGAAATACCGCGGAAGCGGCGGAGAAAGCTCGGTTACACAATATTTCGCCCGCCACGCCCGGAGATACCGCTGGATGTCGCGGGAATCATGGAAAATGTCACGGCTTTAACCGTAGCGCGCAGCGTAGCTGGACAACTGGTGGCCGGTCTCTAAAATCCCGGCCATCCCCATTCCCGAACCGGCCCCTTGGCCGAGCAAGGCTTTCTTCCGATGCCTCCCAGAGCTTCCCGTCCGTCCAAGCGCCCTGCCGAAGTCGTGGAGGGCCAGGACGCCCCGGCCGCCGAGCCGATCGCGGAAGCCGCCGCCCCGATCGAGACGAAGGCGCCCGCCGCCGAGCGGAAGCCGATGGAGACCGAGCTCCGCCGCGCCCGCCGCGCCTCGGCCAAGGACGACAAGAAGCCGTATGTGGCCGAGACCAAGGCGATCAAGGTCTCGGTCAAGCCGACCTTCCTCGAGGATCAGTCCTCGCCCAGCGACGACCACTACGTCTGGGCCTATAACGTCCGCATCGAGAACGGCGGCGAGAAGACGGTCCAGCTCCTGAACCGCCATTGGAAGATCACCGATGCCCGCGGCCGTCTGCAGGAAGTCCGCGGCCGCGGCGTCGTCGGCGAGCAGCCGGTGCTGAAGCCCGGCCAGTCCTTCGAGTACACCTCGGGCGTGCCGCTCTCCACCCCGTCGGGCATCATGTTCGGCACCTACGAGATGGACGATGGCGGCGGCGAGACTTTCCAGGTCACCGTGCCGGCCTTCTCGCTCGACAGCCCGCACCAGGCGCGCCAGCTCCACTAGCGTGCGGCATGGCGCCGGCTGGCGCCCGACCCGTCGTTTTTGCTAAGTAGCGAACCGCCCGCGTGACCAGCGCGGGCGGTACCGTTTCGAGCCGGAGTTAAGAGCCCATGTCCGCGATCGCGATGGTCGAGCGGCTGATCGCCTTCGACACCACCTCGGCGCTTTCCAACCTCGCGCTGATCGACGACGTCCGCGCCTATCTCAAGGGCTTCGGCATCGAGAGCCGGCTGACCTTCAATACCGAGAAGACGAAGGCGAACCTCTACGCGACGATCGGCCCGAAGGGTGCCGGCGGCGTCGTGCTTTCGGGCCACACCGACGTGGTGCCGGTCGCCGGCCAGAAATGGACCTCCGATCCGTTCAAGGTGCGCCGCGAAGGCGACCGCCTCTTCGGCCGCGGCACCTCGGACATGAAGAGCTTCATCGCGGTGGCCCTTCATCTCGTGCCCGATCTGGTGAAGAAGAACCTCAAGACGCCGATCCACTTCGCCTTCTCCTACGACGAGGAAGTCGGCTGTCACGGCGCGCGCACGCTGATCAAGGACATCGTCGACAACCTGCCGAAGCCCCGCGTGGTCATCGTCGGCGAGCCGACGATGATGAAGCTGATCAACCAGCACAAGGGCGCGGGCTCGTGGAGCGTCCACATCCACGGCCTCGAAGGCCATTCGAGCGGGCCCGAGCGCGGCGTGAACGCGAACTTCATGGCGGTGCGCCTGATCTCCGAGATCCTCCGCATCCAGGACGAGCTGATCGCCAAGGCCGATCCGAAGAACGGCTTCCAGCCGCCCTATCCGACCTTCAACATCGGCATGCTGAAGGGCGGCACCGCCGGCAACATCATCCCGAACCATTGCGAGTTCCTGCTGGAGCTGCGCGTGTTGCCGGGCCAGACCACCGATCCGATCATCGACCGCATCAAGGCCTTCGCCGCCAACAAACTGGTGCCGGAGATGAAGAAGGTCTTCGCCGGTGCCGACATCCACATCCACAAGAACGGCGAGATCCCGCCGCTCTCGCCGTGGCCGGACTCGCCGGCCGAGGAGCTGATCCGCCTCCTGACCGGCCTCAACGAAGCAGGCGCGGTTCCCTACGGCACCGAGGCCGGCCTCTTCCAGGAAGGCGGCATGCCGACGGTGATCTTCGGCCCCGGCGACATCGCCCAGGCGCACCAGGCCGACGAGTTCATCGACGTCTCCCAGATCGAGGCCTGCGAGGTCTTCATGCGCAAGCTCTTCGACTGGGCGGAGAAGAACGGCTGATCCGGGCGGCCTTCGGCCGCGGCGCCGCCGCGCTTCTGGACCGCTGGCGCCGCCGACGAGGATTTTTCGTCGGGGCGGGTGAACCTTCTCGCAACCCGGACGTTCTCACCGGGATGCACCACGATCCTGTCCTCGCCGGGGTTCCCCTGGTCGAGAGTCCATTTTTCGACGATTTCCTTCCTACCCTCGCGCCGGCCCATGCCGCGATCGCGGCCGATCTCCATCGGCAGGGCTATGCCGTCTTCGACTTTCCGGATCCCGACATCGCCCAGAAGATGGACGGGATCATGCGCGACTTCCCGGAGCGTTATGGCTGGGGGGCGTGGAAGGAAGGAAAGGCGGTCAGCACCCGCATCCAGGACGCCTGGCAGACCGACGAGCGCGTGCGCGCCATCGCCGCCCATCCGGATGTTCTCGACCTGCTGTCGGCGCTCTACGGCCGCCGCGCCTTCCCCTTCCAGACGCTCAACTTCCCGGTCGGGACCCAGCAGGCGGGGCATGCCGACTACGTCCACTTCAATTCGATCCCGGACCGCTTCATGTGCGGGGTCTGGCTCGCCTTCGAGGATATCGACGAGGACAACGGCCCGCTGTTCTACTACCCGGGCTCGCATCGCTGGCCGACATTCCAGAACGAGCACCTCGGCGTCTCACACCGGCAGATCAACGAGACCTTCCCCGAGTATCGCCGCTACGTCGAGCTCTGGGAGCGCCTGGCCCAGAAGCAGGGGATCAAGCGCGAGGTGTTCAGGGCGAAGAAGGGCCAAGCCCTGATCTGGGCCGCGAACCTGGTCCATGGCGGCAGCATCCAGAAGGACACCTTCCGGACGCGCTGGAGCCAAGTCACCCACTACTTCTTCGAAGGCTGCGGCTATACCACGCCGCTCGCCAACGACACCTACAACGGCAAGGTCTACTACCGCGACATCGTCGACATCCGGACCGGCAAGCCTGTGCAGAACATCGTCAGCGGCGAGGAAGTCGGCTGGATGCTGAAGCGCGCTTCGAAGCCAAACCTGGATCCCGGCCGGAAGGAGGCCGCGCCGCCCCCGGCCGTCTACGAGACACCGCAGTCCCGGTTCGCCAGCCACCCCGACATCCCGCAGGGCTTCGACCCGGCCTTCTATCTGGAGGTCCATCCCGATCTGGTGGCCGCCGGGGTCGATCCCTTCCAGCACTACGTGCTGTTCGGCAAAGCTGAAGGACGCCCCTACCGGGCCGGGTAGCCGCGGCCAACGGCCGCGCCGCCCGCCGGCGCCCAGCGAAGACCGGCCGCCGGGGCCCGGGCCCAGCAAAAACCCCGCCGAACCGGGCCCTGACGCCGTTGCAGGCGCGGGGCCTGCCCACTATATAGCCCTTGAAACTAAGGTGTCTTTCCGGCCGGAAAGCCACCGTCCACTTGAAGCAGCGGGAGCCGGCGCGGTTGCCTTAGGGGACCGCCGTAGGGCTCGCCCAGGAGAAGGATCTAGAGCATGAGCAAAGTCATCGGCATCGACCTCGGCACGACCAACTCGTGCGTGGCGATCATGGAGGGCAAGAGCCCGAAGGTGATCCCCAACGCCGAGGGCGCCAACACCACTCCGTCGATCGTCGCCTTCACCGACTCCGGTGAGCGGCTGGTCGGCCAGTCCGCCAAGCGCCAGGCGGTGACCAATCCGACGAACACCGTCTATGCGGTGAAGCGCCTGATCGGCCGGCGCTTCGAGGACCCGATGGTGGCCAAGGACATCGGCCTCGTCCCCTACAAGATTTCCAAGCACTCGAACGGCGACGCGTGGGTCGAGGTCGAGGGCAAGAAGTACAGCCCGTCGGAGATCTCCGCCTTCACGCTCCAGAAGATGAAGGAGACCGCCGAGGCCTATCTCGGCGAGAAGGTGACCCAGGCGGTCATCACCGTCCCGGCCTACTTCAACGACTCCCAGCGCCAGGCCACCAAGGACGCCGGCAAGATCGCCGGCCTCGAGGTGCTGCGCATCATCAACGAGCCGACCGCGGCGGCGCTGGCCTACGGCCTCGAGAAGAAGAAGACCGGCACGATCGCCGTCTACGACTTGGGCGGCGGCACCTTCGACGTCTCGATCCTCGAGATCGGCGACGGCGTCTTCGAGGTGAAGTCGACGAACGGCGACACGTTCCTGGGCGGCGAGGACTTCGACAAGGAGATCATCGACTACCTGGCGGCCGAGTTCAAAAAGGAGCAGGGCATCGACCTGCGCCAGGACAAGCTCGCGCTCCAGCGCCTGAAGGAAGCGGCCGAGAAGGCCAAGATCGAGCTGTCGAGCGCGACCCAGACCGAGGTCAACCTGCCGTTCATCACGGCCGACGCCTCGGGCCCGAAGCACCTCGCGATCAAGCTGTCGCGGGCGAAGCTCGAGTCCCTGGTCGAGACCCTCGTGCAGCGCACGGTCGGCCCCTGCCAGGCTGCCCTCAAGGACGCCGGCCTGAAGCCGTCGGAGATCGACGAGGTCGTCCTCGTCGGCGGCATGACCCGCATGCCGAAGGTCATCGAGACGGTGAAGCAGTTCTTCGGCAAGGAGCCCCACAAGGGCGTCAACCCGGACGAGGTCGTCGCCATCGGCGCCGCGATCCAGGGCGGCGTGCTGAAAGGCGAGGTCAAGGACGTCCTGCTGCTCGACGTGACCCCGCTGTCGCTCGGCATCGAGACGCTGGGCGGCGTGTTCACCCGCCTCATCGACCGGAACACCACGATCCCGACCAAGAAGTCGCAGGTGTTCTCGACCGCCGAGGACGGGCAGACCGCGGTCACCATCCGCGTCTTCCAGGGCGAGCGCGAGATGGCCGCCGACAACAAGATGCTGGGCCAGTTCGACCTGGTCGGCATCCCGCCGGCGCCGCGCGGCGTGCCGCAGGTC
>CAZZLX010000132.1:0-8254 GCA_964655235.1 uncultured Rhizobium sp. | reverse complement strand
CAAACGGCGTTGATCTTCCTGCGGCGCCGTGCCGCACTGGTCGGGCGATTTTGCCTCCCTCCCACGTACTCGTCCCCCGCCCCCGTCGCCTCCATCCTCCTGGCCATGCACCGGACGGTGCGCCAACCGATGGAGCCGAACATGACGATCACCCCATCCCTGTTCCTTCGCCGCGCCCTCCTCGCCGACGCGCTCGCCAGCGCCGGCACCGGCGCCCTGATGGCCCTCGGCGCCGGGCTGCTCACGGGCATGCTGGGCCTTCCCGAGATGCTGCTGCGAGAGGCCGGGATCTTCCTCCTGCCCTACGCCGCCTTCGTCGGCTGGCTCGGCACCCGGGCCCGTCTGCCAGAGACGATCGTCTGGGTGGTGATTGTCGGCAACGCGCTCTGGACCGCGGCCAGCATCATCCTCTTCGTCTGGACCGCCCCGACGGCGCTGGGCTACGCCTTCGTCCTCGGCCAGGCTGTCGTGGTCGCGATCTTCGCCGAGCTTCAGTACATGGGACTCAAGCGGCCGGTCGAAGCGGCGGCATGACGCTGAACAACGGGGCGGAGCGAGGCTTCGCCCCACCGTCCTTTCCTGGCAAACTGGGGCGATGGCGCGCAAAGAGCTCAACTTCGACCAGATTCTTCGACAGGCATTCCAGGCGAGCCAGCGAGGAGATCTGAAGGAAGCCGAGCGCTGCTGCCGCGAGGTCCTCAAGGTCAAGCGATCCCACTTCGACGCGCTTCATCTCCTCGGCGTCGTCGCCGGTCGCAGCGGCCGCTTCGAGGAGGCGGCCCGCCTGCTCGGCGACGCGATCAAGGCCAACAGCCGGTCTGCCAACGCATATTCCGATCGCGGCATCGCCTTGATGCGGATGGGGAGGGCGCAAGAGGCCCTCGACAGCTACGACCGCGCGCTCGCGATCAATCCAGGCCACCCAGACGCCCTCTTCAACCGGGGCAACGCTCTGCTTGCCCTCGGCCGCTTCGAGGAGTCCGTCTACACCTATGACAAGGTGCTCGCCGGACAGCCGGATGCCGTGCCGGCCATGGTCAACCGTGGCACCGCGCTTCGCGAGCTTAAGCGCCACGAAGAAGCTCTCGCCAGCTACGACCAGGCGCTCGCCCGCCGCCCGGATAACGTCAATGCGCTCAACAACCGCGGCAACGTGCTGGCCGAGCTGAAGCGGACGGAGGAGGCGCTCGCGAGCTACGACAAGGCGCTGTCGATCCGGGCCGACGACGCCAAGGCGCTCGCCAATCGCGGCAATGTGCTGAAGGAGCTGCAGCGGCATGCCGAGGCGCTGAGAAGCTACGACCAGTCCCTGGCGATCGAGCCGAACGACCCGGAGACGCTCTGCAATCGCGGCGTCGCGCTGATGGATGGCCGCCAGTACGAGCTCGCCGCCGCCGATTTCGAAGCGAGCCGGCGCCTCGATCCCGACCGGCCGTATCTCCTGGGGCAGCTCAACCACTGCCTTCGCCATTGCTGCGACTGGGGACGAAGCACGCCGCTTACGGCAGCGCTGACCGCGGCCGTCCGTGCCGGCAAGCGCGCGGACTTCCCGTTCTCGTTCCTGTCGGTCTCCGGCGACACCGCCGACCAGCGCCGCTGTGCTGAGACCTATGTGCACGACAAGTTTCCGTCGAGCGCGGCCAGGCCCTCGGGAAGGCCCAGGGAGCGGATCCGCATCGCCTACATGTCGTCGGACTATCGGGACCATCCGATCTCGTATCTGACCGCCGGCCTGTTCGAGCATCATGACCGCGCGCGCTTCGAAACCTTCGGCATTGCGCTCGGGCCCGCCGACGCGAGCGAGATGCGCGCCCGGCTGAAGGCCGGCTTCGAGCACTTCATCGAGGTCAACGACAGGAGCGACGCCGACGTCGCGCGGATGATCGGCGAGATCGGCGCCGACATCGTCGTCGACCTGAACGGCCACACGGACGGCGCGCGCACGGCGATCCTCGCCATGCGGCCGGCCCCGATCCAGGTCAGCTACATCGGTCTCGCTGGCACGATGGGTGCACCGTTCATCGACTATCTGATCGCCGATCCGATCCTCGTCGCCGCCAGCGACGAGCGCTATTACGCGGAGAAGGTCGTACGCCTTCCCGACACGTATTTGGTCAATGACGACAAGCGCGCGATCGCCGACACGACCCCCAGCCGCGTCGAGGCCGGCCTACCCGAAACCGGCTTCGTCTTCTGCTCGTTCAACAACGCCTACAAGATCACGCCTGAGGTCTTTGCCGCCTGGATGCGGCTCCTCGGCAAGGTCGAGGGCAGCGTTCTTTGGCTTCTGTCGACGAACGAGGCCGGCGTGCGCAACCTCCGGCGCGAGGCCGAGATCGCCGGAATCGATCCTGCGCGTCTGATCTTCGCGGCGCGGGCCAGGCCCGCCGATCACCTGGCCCGCCATCGACTGGCCGACCTGTTCCTTGACACGCTGCCCTACAACGCCCACACCACTGCTTCCGACGCGTTGTGGGCCGGCCTGCCTCTCATCACGCACAAGGGCACCAGCTTCGCCGGCCGCGTCGCTGCCAGCCTCCTGACCGCGATCGGACTGCCGGAGCTGATCACTCACTCGCTGGCAGACTACGAGGCCTTGGCCCTGAAGCTGGCGACAGATGGCGCGGCGCTTGCCGGCATAAAGGAGAGGCTGGCGCGCAACCGCGGTACCTATCCGCTGTTCGATACGGCGCGGGCGACGCGCCATATCGAAAGTGCCTTCACCACGATGGTCGAACGTCACCGGCGCGGTGAAGCGCCTGAGAGCTTCGACGTGAAGCCGATTTGAGGTGCCGATGACGTCGATCGATCCTCGTCCGACACTCGCCGCTCCCGACGAGGACCCTTACCTCTGGCTCGAAGACCTCGACGGCCGACGCGCCACTGCCTGGACCGACGCCGAGAGTGCCCGCACGATGGCGCGCTTCGGCGGTACCGCCTTCGCCGCCGATCGCGATACGCTGGCGGCGATCCTCGACCGCCCCGACAACATCCCCTACATCGGGCGCCGCGGAGACCGCGTGTTCAACCTCTGGAAGGACGCCGGGAACCCTCGCGGCATCTGGCGCATGACGACCCTCGACAGCTTCCGCACGCCGGCGCCGCAGTGGGAGGTGCTTCTCGATCTCGACGCGTTGGCGGCGAAGGAGGGCGAAGACTGGATCTGGAAGGGCGCTCCCACCCTGCCTCGAAGCCACGACCGCGCGCTGGTCAGCCTCTCGCGCGGCGGCGGAGATGCCTCTGTCACGCGCGAGTTCGACCTGAAGACGCGCGCGTTCGTGGCCAGCGGCTTCGACCTCCCGGAGGCCAAGAGCGGCGTCGCCTGGGTCGATCGCGACACGGTCCTTCTGTCCTCGGCGCTTGGCGACGGCATGGCGACCAAATCCGGCTATGCCCGCACCGTAAGGCTCTGGCAACGCGGTTCCGATCCGCACGCCGCGCCAGTCATCTTCGAAACCAAGGCCGAGCACATGTCGGTCTGGGGTGGCGTCGAGCACGACGCCGGAACCGAGCGCCTCATCTTCGCCGACAAGCCGGGCTTCTTCGACACAATCGTCTGGATCGGGGACCGCAATGGCCCGAGGCATCGGATCGACGCGCCGAGCGACGCCTGGGTCACCGGGCATCGTGGATGGTTGACGATCAAGCCACGGACGCCCTGGACCGTCGCAGGGAGGACCTACGTCCCGGACACGATGCTCGGCATGTCCTTCACCGCCTTCCTTGCCGGCGACCGCGACTTCACGGTGCTGTTCCAGCCCGAACCGCGGCGTAGCCTGCAGGGCTTCGTCTGGTCCGGCGACCTGCTGGTGCTGTCGATCCTCGACAACCTCAGGCCGGTATTCGAGATCCTGACCCCGTCCGGAGGATGGTCGCGCCGACGATTGTCCGGCATGCCCGAGATCGGCGTCGCCGCCGTCTGGTCGCTCGACATCGAGGAAGAGGAATCGAACGGCGACCTGCTCGCCATGACCCAGACTCCGACGATGCCGGCGACGCTCTCGCTGATGAAGCAGGGCGGCGCGCCGGAGATCCTGAAAAGGGCGCCGGAGACCTTCGATGCCTCGGGCCTCAGGGTGACGCGCCACGAAGCCGTCTCCGTCGACGGCGTCCGCCTTCCCTACACCCAGGTCGGCCCGGTGAAGGAGACCGGCGACGCGCCGGTTCACATGACCGGCTACGGCGGCTTCAATATCTCGCAGCTTCCGTACTACAGCGCGTCGATCGGCAAGCTGTGGCTCGAACGCGGCGGCACCTCGGTCACCGCGAACATCCGCGGCGGCGGCGAGTTCGGCACGGCCTGGCACGAGGCCGGTCGCCGCGAGGGGAAGCGCCTTTCGCATGACGACTTCGCCGCGGTCGCCGCCGATCTGGTAAGGCGCGGCGTGACTCGGCCCGGCCGCATCGCGGCCGAAGGCGGCTCGAACGGCGGGATCCTGATCACCAACATGATGACGCGATATCCGGAGCGATTCGGCGCGCTGTTCTGCACGATCCCGCTCATCGACATGCGGCGATATTCGAAGCTGCTTGCCGGCGCCTCCTGGATCGCCGAGTACGGCGATCCGGACAAGCCCGAGGACTGGAAGTTCCTGGGCCCCATGTCCGCCTATCACGTGGCCGAACCGGGCAAACCTTACCCGCCGATCCTGATCGCGACCACGCGCCGGGACGACCGCGTCCATCCCGGCCACGCGCGCAAGATGACGGCGAAACTGAAGTCGATGGGCTACCCGGTCTGGTTCTACGAGCCCGCCGCCGGCGGCCACGGCTATGGCAAGGACAACAAGGAGCGGGCCGCCTTCACCGCGCTTGGTTATGCCTTCCTGCGCGACGCCATCGGCTGGAAGCCCTAAACGGACCGTAAACTCGTTCACGCGCTTGCCCCCTGCCATCCGCAACGCCAATCTAGGCGGCAAGAATGGATCGCCAAGGTCGGCCGAAAGAGCCGGTCTCAGATAGCCTGGAGGAAATGCCGTGATCAGGATCTTCGTGGCCGCGCTCGCCGTCGGCTTCGCCCTATCGTCCGTCGCCGCCGCCCAGACCGGCAAGGTCACCGTCGTCACCTCCTTCGCCAAGGATGTGACCGACCCCTTCAAGAAGGCCTTCGAAAAAGCCTACCCCGGCGCGACGCTCGAGGTTCAGAACCGCAATACCAACGCGGCGGTCAAGTTCATCGAAGAGACCAAGGCCAACAACCAGATCGACCTGATGTGGGCCTCGGCGCCGGACGCCTTCGAGGTGCTGAAGGGCAAGAGCCTGCTGCAGAAATACCAGCCGAAGGCGACCGGCATCCCGGAGAAGGTGGGCTCTTACCCGATCAACGATCCAAGCGGCGCCTACTTCGGCTTCGCCGCCTCCGGATACGGCATCATGTGGAACGACCGCTACATGAAGGCGAACAAGATCCCCGAGCCGGCTGAATGGCAGGACTTGGCAAAACCGGTCTATTTCGACCACGTGTCGATCGCCTCGCCCGCCCGTTCCGGCACGACGCATCTGACCGTCGAGACGATCCTGCAAGGCGAAGGCTGGGAGAAAGGCTGGCGCACGATCAAGGAGATCGCCGGCAATTTCCGCCAGATCACCGACCGCTCCTTCGACGTGCCGGAGCAGGTCAATTCGGGTCAGGTCGGCATCGGCATCGTCATCGACTTCTTCGCCTTCTCGGCCCAGGCCTCGGGCTTCCCGGTCAAGTTCGTCTATCCGTCCGTAACGACGGTGGTACCGGCGAATATCGGCATCGTCGCCAACGCCCCGAACAAGGCCGGCGCCGAAGCCTTCGTCGAGTTCCTGCTGTCGCCGGCCGGCCAGGAAGTCCTGCTCGAGCCCGGCATCCGGCGGCTTCCGGTCAATCCGGCCGTCTATGGCAAGGCGCCGGCCGACTACCCCAATCCATTCAAGGATCCGCGCTTCCAGAAGATGATCACCTTCAGCGCCGAGGTCTCCGAGACACGGACGGCGGTGGTCGACACGCTGTTCGACCAGTTGATCTCGTTCCAGCTGGCCGGCCTCAAGGACGTGACCAAGGTGCTGCACGAGGTCGACGCCGCGCTCGCCAAGAAGGACAACGCCCAGGCTCGTGCGCTGGCCAAGGAGGCCCGCGACCTGGTGGCGGCGATGCCGGTCAACGCCCAGCAGGCGTCCGCCAAGGACATTACCGGAGCCTTCACCGGCGCCAAGGAGAAGGGCGCGCGCCAGGCCGAGCTCGAACAGCAATGGGCTGCCTTCGCCAAGGAGAAGTACGCCCAGGCGAAGGCCAAGGCGTCCGACGCGCTGAAGCTCGTCCGCTGACCCTGACCCGCCGGTTCAAGGCGACGGCGGCATGACCGTCGCTCTCGCCTCCCGTCCAGCCATGCCGGCGGCGACCCGTGGACAGCGCGCACTTGCCATCGGAATTGCGCTCTTCCTGTTCCTCTTCCTCGCGCTTCCGACGGCGATGGTGGTTTTCGTCGCCTTTACCGAGAAGGGCACGGGCCAGTTCACGCTGGTCAACTTCGTCGACTTCGCTCGGACCGACCTGTTCGTGAGGTCGTTCTGGAACTCGGTCTACGTCTCGGCAATGTCCGTGGTCTGGGCGTCGGCGCTGGCCTTGCCTCTCGCGATCCTCACCACCCGCTTCACCTTCCGCGGCGCGATCCTGATCCAGACCCTGGGATTCATTCCCCTGGTCATGCCGCCCTTCGTCGGCGCGGTCGCGATGCAGCTGCTGTTCGGCCGCAACGGCTCGGTCAACCTCCTGCTGGATGACGCCTTCGGCTTCAAGATCCCGTTCATGGAAGGCCTGAACGGCGTGATCTTCGTCCAATCCCTCCACTACTTCCCGTTCATCCTGGTCAATCTCTCCGCCAGCCTTCGCAACATCGACCGGGCGATGGAGGAAGCGGCGCAGAACCTGGGATCCTCCGGCTTTCGGCTGATCCGGCGCATCATCATCCCGCTCGCCATGCCCGGCTTCGTCGCCGGCGCCTCGCTGGTCTTCGTCAAGGTCTTCGACGACCTCGCGACCCCGCTGCTCCTCAACGTCAAGGACATGCTGGCGCCGCAGGCATATCTGCGGGTCAGCTCCATCGGCATCGCCGATCCGATGGGCTATGTGATCTCGGTGGTGCTCATCGTCGTCTCGGTCGCCGCGATGTGGATCTCGGCGCTGGCGTTGCGCGGGAAGGACTACGCGACCGTTCAGCGCGGCGGCGGCGGCCTCGCCCGGCGCGCACTCAAGCCCTGGGAGGCCATCCTCGGCTACGCGGTGGTGATCGGCATCCTGCTGCTTGTGCTCTCGCCCCACATCGCGCTCTTCCTTCTGTCGATCGCGACGATCTGGTCCTTCAGCCCGCTTCCTGACGCCTATACGCTCGCCCACTACAGTCGCGTCTTCGCCGAGAGCTCGATCTACATCAAAAACACGCTGGTCTACGCCTCGATCGCCGGCCTGATCGACGTGGTCGTCGGTACCGCGATCGCCTACCTGGTGCTGCGAACCAAGCTCGCCGGCCGCCAGTGGCTCGACTGGGCGGCGACGGCGGCCCTCGCGGTTCCAGGTGTCGTGCTCGGCATCGGCTATCTTCGGACCTTCTACGGCGTCACGCTGCCGGACGGCACGCCGCTGGCGGCACTCTGGATCACCATCGTCATGGCACTCGCGATCCGCCGCCTGCCCTATGCGCTCCGCGCCTGCACCGCCGCGCTGCAGCAGATCTCGATCGCGCTCGAGGAGGCGGCCGAGAACCTGGGGGCGACCAAGGCCCGTACCGTCCGCCGCGTCGTCGTTCCGCTGATGACCGGCGGCCTGCTCGCTGGCTTCGTCACCAGCTTTTCGACTGCGGCGGTCGAACTTTCGGCGACCCTGATGCTTGTCCAATCGAACTCGGACGCACCGCTCGCCTACGGCCTCTACGTCTTCATGCAGTCGTCGAACGGCCGGGGACCGGGCGCTGCCCTCGGCATCATCGCGGTGCTGCTGGTGACCGTTTGCACGCTGGCGTCCCACTATGTCGTCGAGCGCCGACACAGCGGAGAAGCACGATGAGCGAAGCACGTGCCCCGGCGGTCGCAGTCGACATAAGGGGCGTCAACCTGTCCTACGGCACGACGCGCGTGCTGAAGGACGTGCATCTCCACGTCGGCCGGGGAGAGCTGTTCGCCTTTCTCGGTCCGTCCGGCTGCGGGAAGACGACGCTTCTGCGCCTGATCGCCGGCTTCAACACGGCCGACAGCGGCGAGGTCCTGATCGATGGTCGCGACGTCGCCGCCT
>CAZZLX010000131.1:0-8281 GCA_964655235.1 uncultured Rhizobium sp. | reverse complement strand
CGAAGGGAATGGCCTTGGCGACCGCCGAGACCATCCGGCAGGGCGCGGCGGCGAGGCCGCAGCCGGAAAGCGAGACGGCGAGAAGCAGAAGGGCCGCGAGGCGAGGCATCGCCGCTCTATAGCATCGATGCGGCGTGGCGTCCGGCCTGTCGCCCCGAGAACAGGCAGCCGCCGAGGAAAGTGCCCTCCAACGCGTTGTATCCGTGATATCCGCCGCCGCCGAAGCCCGCGACCTCGCCGGCCGCGTAGAGGCCGGGAATGACCGCGCCGGCCGAATCGAGGACCTGGGCGTCGAGATTGGTGTGGAGCCCGCCCAGCGTCTTCCGGGTCAGCACATGGAGGCGGACCGCGATCAGCGGCCCGTGCCTGGGATCGAGGATCTTGTGCGGAGCGGCGGTGCGGATCAGCTTGTCGCCGATGTAGCGGCGGCAGCCGTGGATCGCGGCCACCTGCGCGTCCTTGGCAAAAGGATTGTCGATCTCGAGGTCGCGCGCCTCGATCTGCCGGCGCAGGCGTTCGAGGTCGATCAGCGGCACGCCGGCGAGATCGTTCATGCCCCGGACCAGATCGTCGAGCGTGTGGCGGACGATGAAGTCCTCGCCCTTCTCCTTGAACGCCTCGACCGGCGGAGGCGCGCGGCTGCCGCGCCGGCTGCGGAGGACGCCGAGCCAGCTCTTCGCCGTCATGTCCGGGTTCTGCTCGGAGCCTGAGAGCGCGAATTCCTTGGCGATGATCGATTGCGTCAGCACGAACCAGGAATGCTCGTACCCGGTCGCGAGGATGCGCTTCAGCGTGCGCAATGTATCGAAGCCGGGAAGGCAGGGCGCTTCCAGTCGCTCGCCTCTCGCGTCGAACCACAGTGACGACGGCCCCGGCAGGATGCGGATGCCGTGGCCAGGCCAGATCGGCGCCCAGTTCCTGACGCCCTCGCAGTAATGCCACATGCGGTCGGCGTTGATGATGCCGGCGCCAGCATCCTGCGCGACGTCGAACATGCGGCCGTCCACATGCGCGGGCACGCCCAGGACCATCGAGGCCGGCGCCGGCCCGAGGCGATCGGCCGGCCAGTGCTTCCGAACCCTGTCCGGATCGCCGCCGATGCCGCCCGATGCGACGATGACCACTGGTGCGGCGATCTCGAACTCGCCGACGACGGTCCGGCTGGAGCTTTCGCCGCGCGCGATCGCCGTCGCCTCGAGGATTTCGCCGGCGACGCCGGCGATCGCGCCGCCTTGCCGGAGCAGCCGCGTCACCCGATGGCGGAACCCGAGCCGGATACGCCCGGCTGCCGCATGCCCCCGCACGCGCGCCTCGAACGGCGCCACGACAGCGGGGCCGGTTCCCCAGGTGATGTGAAAACGCGGCACTGAATTGCCGTGCCCGTGCGCGGCACCACCTCCGCGCTCGGCCCATCCGACCACCGGAAACCAGCGGAGCCCGAGGCCATGCAGCCACGGTCGCATCGGCCCGGCGGCGAAATCGACATAGGCCTCGGCGACCCGGCGCGGCCAGTGATCCTCCGGCCGGTCGAAGCCGGCGGATCCGAGCCAGTCGGACAGCGCCAGCGCGCGGCTGTCCTTGATGCCGAGCCGGCGCTGCTCCGGCGTGTCGACCATGAGCAGGCCGCCCAGCGACCAGAACGCCTGACCGCCGAGCGACTGCTCGCCTTCCTGATCGAGGATCGTAACGCGCCGGCCGGCATCGGCGAGCTCGCACGCGGCAACCAAGCCGGCGAGGCCGCTGCCGACGACGATCGCATCGACGGTTTCCGACATTGCTGAAGGCTAGCGTGACGCGCGACCGCCGCCAACTCGGACAGGCCGGAGCGCAGGATCGGTCGCTAGGCGGTCATCCGTCGCGGCCGCCGCCGCCAATCGATCGTGACGGCGCGGGTGCGGGCGCGATGGGACGCCGCGGCGCGATCCTCGGCTCCGGCCGGATCGCCTGCTGCGGTCCCGGAACGCCGACGCCGGCACCCTTGAGATCGGACGGCGGCGGGATCGGCGGCCAGATCGGCGGCCCCAGCGACGACGGGTCCTCGTCCGGCGGCGGCGCCATCGTCGGCGGCGACGCCTCTTCCGTCTGCTCGGTCTGCGGCGGAACGCGAGGGGGCGGCGGCGGCGTGATCGCCAGCTGCTCGTCGGGCGCGTCGGCCAGCACCTGCCGGTCGGACGACGTGCCGGCAACCGGGCGCTGCGACAGGGCGACGACGCTCACGCCGATCAGGGCGATCAGCGTGATGCCACCGCCGACCGTAAGCCAGGCCCAGACCGGCCGCTTCCGGGTCTTTCCCTCGTCCATGACGAACAAAACACCGGAAGCCGCCGATCAGCCTCGCCGGCCGAGGATCTCGCCGACGGTCGCGAGAAAGACTTCGTTGGTGAAGGGCTTGCGCAACGCGCCTTCGGCCCCGAGGTTGAGCGCCGCCTTCAGCACGTCGACGCCCGCGTTCACGGTGGCGCCGGAAACGGCGAGGATCAGCGGCGGCGTGCCGTGCGCGCGCAACCGCTTGATCACCTCGATACCGTCCATCTCGGGCATCAGGATATCGGTGACGACCAGATCGAAGTTGCTGCCGCCGTCGACGCTCTGCATCGCCAGCCTGCCGCTTTCGAACAGGGCGACCTCGTGACCCGCTCCGGTCAGCACCAGCCCCAGCACGGTGCAGGTCGGCCTGTCATCGTCGATGACCAGGATCTTCGCCATGCGCCTCGCCTCGGTTTCGCGGGCGAAGCTTGGCACGGGTCGGCGCGCAAAAAAAGCCCGCTCCGACCGGGATCGGAGCGGGCAAGTTGTCGTCCCGCGTTCGCACGATCCGCAAGCGGCGGACCGACGCGACTGGAGGGGACAGCCATATAGATGGTGACGGAAATCTCCGCGCTCAACGGCATAGCGCGGCACTCGGCTACCGTCACGCGTGACAATGCTGCGCGATCTCGAAGGACCGGAACCGCGCCTGAAAGCGAACGGTTTGTCCGGCACGCCGGATCACGGATGCGTGTCCGCGTCCGCGTCAACTCGACGGCCTCGAACCGTCGAGCGCGTCCGGCGAAACGATGAGGAGATCTCGCCATGCGTAAGTCGATTCTCGCGCTCGCCATCGGCGCCGGCATCCTGGGCGCACCGGTCGTTGCTTCGACGTCGGCTTCGGCCGAGACCATCATCCGCACCAGCCCGGTGACGGAGCGCGTGGTCGTCGTCCGCAAGAAGCCCCGGCACGTCACCCGCCACGTGTACTACGATCGCTACGGCAACAAGCACGTCACGATCGTGCGCGACCGTCCGCGCCGCGTCTACGTCGCGCCGTACTAATCGTGCAGCGTCTCTTGTGTCGATCGAAGGCGGCCTTCGGGCCGCCTTCTCTTTATCTGAGCGTGACGTAGCTCGGATCGAGCTGATCGACCGAAATGCAGCCGAGGAAGCCCAGCACGCGGTCGATCTCGTCGTACAGCATCGCCATCACATGGCTGACGCCCGCCTCGCCGGCGGCGGCGACCGCGAAGGCGACGGGACGACCGACGAATGCGGCCCGCGCCCCCAGCGCCAGCGCCTTGACGATATCGCTGCCGCGCCGGATGCCGCTGTCGATGAAGACCGGAATCCGCCCCGCGACGCCGGCGACGACGTCGGGCAACGCCTCGATCGTCGGCAGCGTGCCGTCGAGGTTGCGCCCGCCATGATTGGAGACGACGACGGCATCCGCGCCGAGCTGGACCGCGCGACCCGCCTCCTCGCCGGTGACGATCCCCTTGATCACCATCGGGCCACGCCAGACCTCTCGCAGGCGCTTCAGGTCTTCCCAGCCGACGCTGCGCGAGCGATTGGCGCGGAAGAAGTCGAAGCCTTTGCGCGCGGTCGGTGCGTCGCCGAGCTCCGGCACCAGGTTGCCCATCAGCGCCGACCTCGGATCGCGACCGATGTTCCAGAGCCAGCCGGGCCGGACCGCGAACTCGAGCATGTTTTTCGGCGTCAGCTTCATCGGCAGATTGAAGCCGTTCCTGATGTCGCGGATGCGTTTCGGGTTGAGCTGGGTGTCGGTGGTCACGACCAGCGCCTCGAACCCGGACGCAGCGGCGCGGTCGAGCAGCCGGCGGTTCAGCCCATCGTCCTGGAAGACGTAGAGCTGGAACCAGCGTCGTCCCTCCGGCACCGCGCGGGCGATCTCCTCGATCGAGTTTCCGGCCCCGCTCGCCAGTACGAACGGCACGCCGGCGCGAGCGGCGATGCGCGCATTGATGATGTCGGCCTTCGGCCACAGCGTCCCGAGCCCGCCCATCGGGCAGATGCCGAAAGGCGCCGAGGCGCCGCGATCGAAGAACGAGGTCGCCTGCGAACGGCCGTCGATCGCGGCCACGGTGCGCGGCCGGAAGGCGATCCGGTCGAAGGCGCTCCGATTCCAGTCCATCGTCAGCTCGTATTCTCCGCCGCCGTCGACATAGTCGAAGATCGGCTTCGGCAGCCGCGATTTCGCCATCCGGCGCAGGTCGGCGAAGGTGAGCGCCTCGGCGAGCGCGCCGGAGGCGGCCATGCGGACGTCGCCCCAGCGGGTCTCCTTCAAAGCCGGTGCGGCACTATCGGTCATGCGATGTCCTGCTCTTCGTTGTCGTCAAGGCTAGGCACAGGTCGGACAGCGCGCGACCTCATTCTCAGACCGGCGGAACGGGCGCATCGGCGTCGATGCTTTCGACGCCGAGCTGTCGCAGGATGAAGGAGAGCCACTCCGCCTGCTCCGTCACGGCGATGTCCCGCTCCGTCGCCCATCCATGCCCGACATTCTCCCAGACGTGGAGCAGGACCGGGGCGGCGCCATCGGTTGCCGCCTGCAGGCGTGCGGCAAATTTGCGGGCATGCCACGGCGGGCAGCGCGGATCGGTGTCGCCGGCATCGAGGAAGATGGCCGGATAGCGGACGCCGTCGCGGACCAAGTGATAGGGCGAGAACGCCGCGAGTCGGCGCACCTCCTCGGCGTCGTCGATGTTCGCGCGCTCCATGATCGTCGCCATCCGGCCGTACGGCGTGCGGCAGGCGCCGATCAGATCGAGCACGGGAACGCGCGGCACGACCGCGGCCCACAGGTCCGGACGCTGCATGGCGGCGACGCCCGCGGTCAACCCACCGTTCGAGCCGCCGGTCACGGCCAGCAGCCGAGTCTCGGTGCGTCCGGCTGCGATCAGGTTCTCGGCAACGGCGTAGAGGTCATCGAAGCAGTTCTGCTTCCGTGTCTGGCGGCCTGCTTTCCACCAGTCGTGCCCGAACTCGCCTCCGCCGCGCAGATGCGCGTGCACGAACGCGCCGCCCGCCGCGACGAATGCCGCCATGCCGCCCGGGAATTGCGGCACCAGCGGCACGTTGTAGCCGCCATAGGCGAAGATCAGCGTCGGCTGCGGCCGGCTCGCATCCAAATCGCTGCAACGCACGAGATGATAGGGGATGCGTGTCCCGTCGCGGGACGTCGCCCAGCGGTCTTCGACGACCGCGCTCTCGATCTGCGCCGCCGGCGCCTGCAGGACTTCAATTCCGGTCGCGCCAGGGACGTGGCTGTAGATCGCGGGAGAAACCGTGAGCGACGAGAAGCCGAAGACGAAGCGTGGTGCCGGCCGATGCTGGGCCAGGTTCATCAGCGGCGCGCCGAGCTCGGCGAGCGCCCCTCGGCTTGGCAGGGGGACTTCACCGAGAGGCTTGCCGTCCGCGTCGATGACGCGGAGCCGGCCATAGGTCTCGACCAGCTCCGACAGGTAGAGGACGTCGCCCACCGGCGTGATCGTGCGCAGCACGGCCTCGGACTCGGGCACCAGCTCGCGCCACGCGCGCGGATCGCCAGGATCCGGTGCGTCCGGATCTATCGCCACCACGCGGCCCCGCGGCGCACCGACGTCCGTGACCGCGACATAGCGTCCTTTGACCAGATGGCCGGACAGCGCGCCCTCGCAGGACGTGACGAAGGGGCGGAACCGCAGCGGCTCGCGTCCGAGCTCGGCGATTGCCACCGGGATCGGACGGAGAAGCCGCTCCAGCGCCAGCGCATGGCGGCCGTCGCCGGCGACGACGACCATGCGCCAGTCCTTCGCTTCCGTCCAAGCGATCTCCGGGCAGACCGTCGACGCGTGCGGCTTCCTCCGGTGCAGATGGACCTTCTGCTCGAAGTCGTCGGGTGCGCCGGACAAGCCGGTGAAGAAGAAGCCACTCGAATCCGGTAGCCAATGGGCGCCGCCGGTCCAGTTGTCCATCAGCGTCTGGCCCGGCGCATCGTCGAGCGAGCCGCCGGTGGCGACGTCGACGAGGCGGATCGCGTTGTGCTCGCTGCCGTCGAAGCAGAGCCCGAGAGCAAGCGTCCGCCCATCCGGCGACGGCGAGATCCAGGAAAGGAACGGCGGCTTCTCCGGATCTTCCCTGGCGCAATCGAACACCACGCGGCCTTTGCCCATCGGTTCGCCTGCCACCAGCACCTGCGACGAGGCTTGGCCGGGTGGCCGATGCGTGCGGAACCAGTGCCCGGCGGCGAATTTCGGCAAGGCCGCCTGGCGCTCCACGTGAAATCGATCCACCAGGTGCTTCAGCGCGTCGAAGGATCGCCACTCCCTGACATAGCCGCCGGCGAGCGTCGCCTGCTGACGCTGCCAGTCCCGCACCTCGTCGGCATCGCGCTCGAGCCAGCGATAGGGATCAGGGAACGAGACGCCGGCGAGCGTGTCTTCGGCCGCCTCGATGCGGGCCGCCGGGTAGCGAAGGGGTGTCGAACCGCGAACGCTCACGGTGACGGACACGATGGACCGGTCATGAACGGATCATACGGTGGAAGCTCGGATCGATCCCCGGAGCAGGGAAACGCCCGAAATTCGGCCGAAGCCTCCAACTACGCCTTGCCTCCGGGTCCGGGGACAGGTAAACCGCCGCTCCCGACGGAGAGGTGCCAGAGTGGTCGATCGGGACGGTCTCGAAAACCGTTGTACCAGCAATGGTACCGTGGGTTCGAATCCCACCCTCTCCGCCATTTCTCCTAAGATCTTGTAGCCAAGTACGTTTCTGGCTGTCGCATAAGCGGCAGGCCCTGGAGCGTCCCCGATCTCGACGCGGGTACTATTCCCTTTAAAGCCCGCTGTAGTGCGCGGGATGTCCCGCCAAATTTCTCCGTAGCGCTCTTACTTTCCGATACGAACAGAAGCTAAACATGCGTTAAGCGGATTTTAACTACTTTGGGTAGACATTCTGCAAGGTTTCATTTGCATGCGCGGCCTCGGTGGGAAGCCGGCGCAGGGGGAGATGCAGATGTCGGTTGTCACAGAAGACGAGGCGGCCGAGGACGCCGTCTCGCGAGATGCTTCCGATGCAGATTGCGACTCGATTCACATCCTGCCGCTGTCCCTGATCCCTTTGCAGTTGAAGGGGCTAAGCAAACTTTCGCTGACCAAGAACGCGAGGCTGGAAACCGTCGTTGAGATGTTCCGAATGGATGACGGAGCCGGCGGTCAGATCCCGATCAGCGAGCTTGGCAAGTACTTCAGCGACCGCGATGCCCTCATGCGGGACATGGCGGTCCTGCAAAAACTGTCAGTCCTGCGTAGCTTCGACGTCTATACGCTTCGCGCGCAACTTCGGCGCCTCGGCGTCGCCGTGACGTCGTCCGAAAGGCTCTGCCTTTCGGAAGCCAAGAAGTCCCAGCTCGTCGGCTTCATGAAGGAGTTCACGCGCCCGCTGCTCCAGAGAGTCTATGGCGGCCAAACCAATGCCATCAGCGATTTCGAGCAGCTCATCGGCATGTTCTCCCAGCCGAACAAGGACGAGGCCCTGCGCAACCTGAAGCTGCTCGCAAGCCATCTGCAGGTCTCGCTCAAAGAGATCCCGAGCTTTCTCGAGGAATACGGCGACGTGTTCCTGTCGATGGCCTATTTCCGGTCGATCTTCGGCAGCGTCCTGCCGCTCGTCACCGACCTTCAGTCCTGGTCGCGCGAGATCGCCAAGGGCTACCAGTTCAAGGACGACAAGGCGTTCCAGCGCGCCTGCGACGGCATGACCGAGAATCTCGGCCGAGTGGCCGGCTCGATCACCACCATTTTCGACGGTTTCGACAAGACGGCAAAAAGCTTCTGGGACGAAATCAGCATGGTCTCGTTCAATACCCTGCGCCTGGCCGTCTCCCAGCAGCACACGACGATGGGCGCTCTTCTTTGCGGTCTATACGTGAAGACCAACGCCTGGGATCGGCAGTTCAACCGGGGCAGTCGGGCCGCACCGCAGAAGTGCGCGGACTACATCCTGTCGGAAATGATCCCCGGCCTGAAGT
>CAZZLX010000130.1:0-8304 GCA_964655235.1 uncultured Rhizobium sp. | reverse complement strand
GAGCGCCATCAGCGTGACGCCGCGAGCCCGGCTCTGCAGGTTTTCTTCCGTGATGTCCGGCCCCCTGCCCTCGAACAGCGGCTTCAGCATGCCGTCGAAGGCGGCCATCGCCGGCTCGATCGAGATGGTGTCGAGGCGGATGCCGAGGAGCCGTGCGCATTCGGCCGCGTCATCCAGGCTGTCCTGGCTGGTATAGGGCGACGGCATCATGACCGCGCGCACCTTGTCGCGGCCCAGCGCGTCGACGGCGACGGCCGCCGAGAGCGCCGAGTCGATACCGCCGGAGAGGCCGAGGATCACGCCGGGGAACCGGCTCTTCTCGACGTAGTCGCGAAGCCCCAAGACCATCGCCTGGTAGATCGACTCGAGGCCGTTCGCGACATTCGTCACCTCGCCCTCGGCGACCCACGCGCCGTCCTTTCGGGTGAAGGCGACGGCGCGGACCGCCTCCTTCCAGGCCGGCAGCTGCGCCTTCAGCAGACGGTCGGATCCCACCACGAAGGAACCGCCGTCGAAGACGATCTCGTCCTGTCCGCCCACCTGGTTCACATAGACCAGCGGCAGCCTGCTCTCGACGACGCGGGCGACCGCGAGGTTGATGCGCTCGTCCAGCTTGTCGTGCTCGTAGGGCGAGCCGTTGGGGACGACCAGGATCTCGGCGCCGGACTCCTCCAGAGTCTCGGTAACATCCGGCGTCCACATGTCCTCGCAGATCATGACGCCGAGGCGGATGCCGCGGAATGCGATCGGCCCCGGCATCGGGCCCGAGGCGAAGACCCGCTTCTCGTCGAAGACGCCGTAGTTCGGCAGATCGTATTTGAGCCGGGTGGCGACGATCCTGCCACCTTCGGCGAGGAGCGCCGCGTTGTAGGTCTTGCCGTCGAGGCGCCAGGGCGTGGTGATGAGGATCGCCGGGCCGCCGTCGGCGGTCGCGCGCACGATCTCGTCGACCGCACCCGCGAGCGCGTCGAGGAAGGCCGGCTTCAGCACCAAGTCTTCCGGCGGATAACCGGAGAGCGCCAGTTCGCCCGGCACGACGAGATCGGCACCGAGCGCCTTCGCCTCGTCGCGGGCGCGCAGCAGCTTGTCGCGGTTGCCGGCGACGTCGCCCATCGTCGGGTTCACCTGGGCGAGCGCGAGGACCAACTTGTCGGTCATGGCTTCCGCGCCTTCCAGGCGGACTTGGCGAAGATCCGGTCGCCGGCGAGCCAACGCTCGTCCGCATGCGGATGATCGAGCGCCGCCTTGAGCGCCAGACCGAGCTCGATGTCGCCGTCCTTGTAGCCCGACTCGACCAGCGCCTCCTTGAGGCCGGCATCGAGGGCGAGGCCGAGCAGCCACGGCACGTCCCAGGACGGGATCTCGCGGGTCGAGCCGCCGCCCCGGATCTGGCGGTCGCAGGACTCGGCATCGTAGGAGTTGAAGGCGCGGCAGATCAGCGGCCGGACCGGATGCACCGAGCAGACGCCGTCGACCAGCAGCGGACAAGGCAGGCGAGCCATGCTGCGCTGGCTCTGCGTCATCTTCTCGACCTTGTCCTCGTAGACGATCAGGCGCATGTCGAGCAGCATGCGCTCGGCCTGATTCATGTTCTGGCGCACGTACTCGGCGATGCGCAGCACCGTGGCGCCGTCGGTCAGCACCGTCAGGTGGCAGCAATGCGCGCAGCCCTTCGTGCAGGCGAGCGGCTTCGCCGGCGGCGACAGCTTCTCGAGCCCGGTCGCGGCCGAGGTGAACGCGTCCATCACGGTCTCGGCGACCGCATGGATCTGCTGCGGCGTCTTGTTGGCCGCGAGGCTCTCGGCCGTGGTCTTCTTCAGATGCTTCTTCAGATGGTCGAAGAACGGCTGGATCGGAACCCGGTCGCCCGGTGGCTTGGTGCCGGTCATGACCTCATCCCGGCCGGCGCAGGAGGAATTCGCGCCCGACCTTCACGCGCTGCTTGCCGTCGTACTGGACGATATCGGCCGTCGCGTAGGTCTCGCTCCAGTTCTCCGGCAGGTAGGAGCCGGTGCCGATCGCATCGACCGGTGCGCGCGCGACCGCCATCACCTTGCACTTAGCCGGCGTGAACCCGGAGGACGCCACGATCTTGACCCTGGGGAAGCCGGCGCGATCGAGCTGCTCGCGCACGTGCCAGATCGCCGCCGCAGAGACGCCCGGCCCGATCAGATGGCGAAGCTCGGATTCCGAGCGATATCCGCGGGTCGCCTCGGGCACGTTGCGCTCGAGCACCGCGTAGGAAGCGCCGACGTCGAGGCCTTCGACGTAGCGGCCGCCATGCGTGTCGATGCGGACCGACAGGTTGCCGTCCGCCGCGAGCACTGGGAACCGGCGGCAGACCGCCAGCGAGTCGGTGATCTCGAGCCCGAAATAGTCGACGAGCACCGTCATCGCCTCGGACGGATGGGTCTCGTGGAACATCTCGGCGGCGCGCAAGGTCGAGCCGGCATAGCCGATCAGCGCATGAGGCATCGTGCCCCGGCCGCGCTGCTGGCCGAAGTAGTGCGCGGTCGCGTCCGTGGCGTTGGCGACGAATCCCAGCGCGCCGACCTTGGCCTTCGCCTTGGCTGACCCGACCGAGGCGCCATAAGCCATCAGCTCGGCCATCTCCGCGCCGGCGCAGTGGCGGGCATCGAATGCCATGAAGGCGGTCTTCGGCAGGTCCACGCACATGGTGTAGGCGTTGTAGGCGGCGACGCAGGCCGCGCCCAGCTTCTGCAGATAGATGGTCTCGAGGTCGACCAGATGGAAGAGCGAGCCCGTGAGATACATGATCGGCTCGCCGGCGCCGACCCAGGCGCCTTCCTTGTAGCGGAGGTCGATGTCGACCTTGGTCTTGCGCGCGTCCGCCATCGCCCGGATCCATTCGACCGCGAGCCTCGGCGCCGAGGTCACCGGGCGGCGCATGAACACCGCGTAGGTGACTTGCGTATCGCCGAAATGCTCGACGCACGCCTTGGTCTTGAGGAAATAGGCGTCGGCGTAGCGCGGCACGTCCTCTGAACGAGGCTGCATCGGGGACTCGCTTGCGGCCGGGAGAGTGGCCGTCACTGGGGACCTTTGAGCCGGCGTCAGCCTGCCAGCGCGACCCGGGGCTGCGCCAGCGCCTCGCGCTCGCGCTTGAGCAGATCGGCGATCTCGAAGGCGAGCTCGATCGACTGGCTGGCATTCAGGCGCGGGTCGCAATGGGTGTGGTAGCGGTCTGCCAGCGTCGTGTCGTCGATCGCCTGGGCGCCGCCAATGCACTCGGTCACGTCCTGGCCGGTCATCTCGAAATGCACGCCGCCGGCGTAGGTGCCCTCGGCCTGATGGGCGGCGAAGAAGCCGCGCACCTCGGCGAGGATGCGGTCGAAGGCGCGGGTCTTGTAGCCGGTCGAGGACTTGATGGTGTTGCCGTGCATCGGATCGCAGGCCCACACCACGCTCTTGCCCTCGCGCTTCACCGCGCGGATCAGCGGCACCACCTTGTCGGCCTTGTCGGCGCCCATGCGGCAGATCAGCGTCAAGCGGCCCGCCTCGTTCGCCGGATTCAGGGTGTCGATCAGGCGCAGGAGGTCGTCAGGCGTCAGCGACGGACCGCACTTGAAGGCGAGCGGGTTCTTCACGCCGCGGAAGAACTCGACATGGGCGCCGTCGGGCTGGCGCGTGCGGTCGCCGATCCAGATCAGGTGCGCCGAGCAGTCGTACCAGTCGCCGCTGGTGGAATCGACGCGGGTCAGCGCCTGCTCGTAGCCCAGCAGCAGTGCCTCGTGGCTGGTGTAGAAGTCGGTCTCGCGCAGCGCCGGGATCGACTCGGGCGTGAGCCCGCAGGCAGCCATGAAGCCCAGGCACTCCTGGATGCGGTCGGCCAGTTCCTGATAGCGCTCGCCGGCCGGGCTCTTGGAGACGAAGCCCAAGTTCCAGGCATGCACCTTCTGCAGGTTGGCGAAACCACCCTGGGCGAAGGCGCGCAGCAGGTTGAGGGTCGCCGCGGCCTGGTTGTAGCAGCGGAGCTGGCGCTGCGGATCGGGCCGGCGCGCCTCGGGCGTGAACTCCATCGCGTTGACGATGTCGCCGCGATAGGACGGCAGCTCAACGCCGTTCTGCTTCTCGGTCTTGTCGGAACGCGGCTTGGCGAACTGGCCGGCCATGCGCCCGACCTTCACGACGGGGCAGGCGGCGCCGAAGGTCAGCACCACCGCCATCTGGAGCAGCACCTTGAAGGTGTCGCGGATGTTGTTGGCCGAGAACTCGGCGAAGGACTCGGCGCAGTCGCCGCCCTGGAGGAGGAAGGCCTTGCCCTCGGCGACCTGGGCCAGGGCCGCCTTCAGGTTCCGCGCCTCGCCGGCGAAGACCAGCGGCGGATACTTGCGCAGCTCCGCCTCGGCCGCCTCGAGCGCCGCGAGGTCGGTCCACTCAGGCTGCTGCTGGATCGGCCGAGACCGCCAGGAATCGGGGGTCCACTTGCCGGCCATGTTCGCAACTCCTCTCAACTCAATGGCCCAAGCCTATACGAAACCGGGCTAGTCTAGGCAAGGCGAGCAGACATCGAAGGAGTACGACCAATGCCTCTCAGCGACGCGATTGCCAACGTGAAGGCCGACGACGAGCGTGTGCGGATCACCGAGTACCGTCTGCCTCCCGGCTCGCATACCGGCTGGCACCGCCACGGCATGGCATATGTGGTGGTACCGACCCAGGGCGGACGCCTACGGATAGTCTCGAAGGACGGCGAGAGCCCGGCCGAGATGGTCGTTGGCCAGCCCTACTCGCGGCCCGTCGGCGTCGAGCACGACGTCGTCAACGACGGCCCGGGCGAGGTCGCCTTCATCGAGGTCGAGATCAAGGCGCTGGCCGGCTGAGCCATGACCGAGGTGGATTCGGTCAAGATTCACGAGTTGGCCCACTGGCTGATCGAAGGCGCGCCCGGCGTCTCCAGGCCCGAGAGGGTCGTCAGCGAGACCTGCGAGCGGATGGCCGCCGCCGGCATACCGCTGGAGCGGGTGGCGCTCTTCGTCCGCACGCTTCATCCGAACATCATCGGCGTCAGCTACATCTGGCGGCCGGGCAAGCCGGTCGAGATCTACCGGGCGCCGCGGGCAATGGCCGACGATCCGGAGTATCTGGAAAGCCCGCTCTGGTACGCCTTCGAGAAGGGCGAAGGCTTCCGCCGGCGCCTGGCCGATCCCGCCTGTCCGCGCGACTTCCCGATCCTCAAGGACTTCGACGAGGAAGGCATCACCGACTACGTGGTGTCGCCGCTCCGCTACCTGTCAGGCGAGAACCACGTCGTGACCTGGACGACCAAGGCCGCCGGCGGCTTCACCGCCGACGCCGTCGCTGGGATCGAGTCCGTGGTGCCGCCGCTGACGCGGCTGTCGGAGGTCTACACGCTGCGCCGCACCGCGGTGAACCTTCTCGACGTCTATGTCGGCCACCATGCCGGCGAACGGATCCTTAAGGGCCAGATCAGCCGAGGCGACACCACGACGCTCGAGGCCGCGATCTGGCTTTCCGACCTCCGCGGCTTCACCGCGCTGTCCGAGGCGTTGGCGCCGGGCGAGCTGATCGGCCTGCTCAATGCGACCTTCGGCGCGCAGGTGCCGGCGATCGAGAAGCACGGCGGTGAGGTGATGAAGTTCATGGGCGACAGCGTGCTCGCGATCTTCCCGGCCTCGGCCGGCGCCCAAGCCGCCTGCGCCGCGGCGCTCGCCGCGGCGGAAGAGGCCTACGACGCGTGCGCCGCACTCGAGACCATCGACACGCCGACACGCATCGGCGTCGGCCTCCATGTCGGCAAGGTCTCCTACGGCAACATCGGCGGCGAGACGCGGCTCGACTTCACCTGCATCGGCCCGGCGGTGAACCTCACCTCGCGCCTGCAAGGCCTGGCCGCGAGCCAGGGATGGCCGATGGCGCTGTCGGGATCCTTCGCCAAGGCCGTCACGCGGACCACCCGCGCGCTCGGCAGCTTCCCGCTGAAGGGACTCGCCGAGCCGGTCGAGGTGTACGCGCCGGCCTAGCCGAGAATCCTAGTCCGCCGCCGCCTGCACCGGCGGCTTCCGTTTCTCGCGCAGCGTGACGAACTCCTCGGCGGCCGAGGGATGGATGCCGACCGTCTGGTCGAACTGGCGCTTGGTGGCGCCGCACTTCACCGCGATCGCCAAGCCCTGGATGATCTCCGGCGCGTCGGGGCCGACCATGTGGCAGCCCAGCACGCGGTCGGTCTTGGCGTCGACCACCAGCTTCATCATCGTCCGCTCGTCGCGGCCCGACAGCGTGTTCTTCATCGGCTTGAAGCGCGTCACGTACACGTCGACCTCGCCATAGATGCCGCGCGCCACGTCCTCGGAGAGGCCGACCTGCCCGATCGGCGGCTGGCTGAACACCGCCGACGGCACGTTGTCGTGGTCCATCCGGATCGGGTTGTTGTTGTAGAGCGTCTCGGCGACGGCCCGGGACTCGGCGATCGCGACCGGCGTCAGGTTGATGCGGTTGGTGACGTCGCCGACCGCGTAGATGTTAGGCACCGTGGTCTTCGACCACTCGTCGACCGCGACCGCGCCCAGCTTGTTCACGTGCACGCCGACCTCTTCCAAGCCCAGGCCCTGCGAGTTCGGCACGCGGCCAGTCGCGTAGAGCACGCGGTCGCAGGCGATCCGCTCGCCGACGTCGGTGACGACGACGAGGCCGTTATCGCCCTTCTCGATCGCGGTGACGTTGGTATTGGGCTTCAGCGCCATGCCCTGCTTCTTCAACTCCTCGGCGAGCGAGGCGCGCACGTCGGGATCGAACCCCCTGAGGATGTTGTCGCCGCGCACGATCTCCGTCACCTCGGATCCGAGATTGCGGAAGATGCAAGCGAACTCGACCGCGATGAAGCCGCCGCCGACGACCACCAGATGCTTCGGGATCTCCTTCATGTCGAGGATGTCGTCCGAGGTCATCGTCAGCTCGATACCCGGGATCGGCGGGCGCTGCGCATGACCGCCGGTCGCGATCATGATGGTCTCGGACGTCACGCGCTTGCCGGCGACCTCGACGGTATGCGCGTCGATGAGCTTCGCGCGGCCCTCGAACAGCTGCACGTTCGAGTTCTTGAGCAGGTTGAGATAGATGCCGTTGAGCCGGTCGAGCTCGCGGTCCTTCTTGGCGATCATCTCGGCCCAGTCGACCTTGGTGTCGCCGACGGTCCAGCCATAGCCCTCGGCATCGTCGAAGGCGCGCGCGAATTCCGAGGCATACACGAGCAGCTTCTTCGGCACGCAACCGCGCAGCACGCAGGTGCCGCCGACACGGACCGACTCCGCGATCCCGACCCTGGCGCCGTAGGAACCTGCACGGCGCGATCCCGCGACGCCGCCGGAGCCGGCCCCGATGGTGAAGAGGTCGAAGTCGTACTTGGCCATCAGATCCCGCCCATGCAGAGGTATTTGATCTCGACGAATTCCTCGATGCCGTACTTCGACCCTTCGCGGCCGATGCCGGATTCCTTCATGCCGCCGAAGGGTGCCACCTCGGTCGAGATCAGCCCGTCGTTGATGCCGACCATGCCGTATTCCAGGGCCTCGGCGACGCGCCAGACGCGGCCGATGTCGCGGCTGTAGAAGTAGGCGGCCAAGCCGAACTCGGTGTCGTTGGCGAGCCGGATCGCCTCCTCCTCGGTCTTGAAGCGGAAGAGCGGCGCGACCGGCCCGAAAGTCTCCTCGCGCGCCATCTTCATCTGCGTCGTCACGTCGACGACGACGGTCGGCTCGTAGAACGTGCCACCGAGCGCGTGGCGCTTGCCGCCGATCAGCACCTTGGCACCCTTGGCCTTGGCGTCGGCCAGATGCTCCTCGACCTTCTTGAGCGCCGCCTCGTCGATCAGCGGCCCCTGCTGCGCGCCGGCGTCGAGGCCGTTCGCAACCTTCAGCTTGGAGGCGGCTTCGGCCAGTTTCTTCGCGAAGGCGTCGTAAACGCCGTCCTGGACCAGCAGCCGATTGGCACAGACGCAGGTCTGGCCGGTGTTGCGGTACTTCGAGATCATCGCACCGGTGACCGCGGCATCGATGTCGGCGTCGTCGAAGACCAGGAACGGCGCGTTGCCGCCGAGCTCGAGCGAGACCTTCTTCACCGTGGAGGCCGCCTGCTTCATCAGCAGCTTGCCGATCTCGGTGGATCCGGTGAACCCGACCTTGCGGACGATCGGGTTGGTGGTGAGCTCGAGGCCGACGGCCGGCGCCTGGTTGGTGGTGACGATGTTGAACACGCCCTTGGGGAAGCCGGCGCGCTCGGCGAGTTCGGCCAGCGCGAGCGCGGTCAGCGGCGTCTGCTCGGCGG
>CAZZLX010000129.1:0-8309 GCA_964655235.1 uncultured Rhizobium sp. | reverse complement strand
CGACGACGGGCTCTGGCACAACACGTGTTTCGGCGGCCACGGCCTCGTCGCCACCACGGTCGGCGGGGAGATGACCGCCTCTGCGATCGCGGAAGGCGACGACCGCTGGCGGATGATCGAGCCGTTCGGCCTCGCCTTCGCCGGCGGCCCCCTCGGCAAGATCCCGGCCCAGGCCGTCTACTGGACGCTCGCGGCCGGGGATTGGATGCGCCGACGCCGCTACGAGGCCGAGCGCGCCGCCTGAGCGAGGCCGTGCTTCGCGAGAAGCCGGCGGAACTTGTGATAGCCGAGGCCGAGCGCGCGCGCCGCCGCGGCGCCGTTGCCGTCCGCAGCCGCAAGCGCCTCGGCCACCAGGCGCCGCTCATAGCCCGCGACCTTGTCCGTCAGATGCAGTGAAAACCGCTCCGGCGTCGGCATCGGTGAGGATTTCGTTCGCGTCAGACGATGCGGGCTCTCGAACGGATCGAGTGCCACGTCGTTCACCGGCTCGTCGGCGCCGGCGCGCGCGACCGCGCGCTCGACCGTGTTCTTGAGTTCGCGCACGTTTCCGGGCCAGGCATGCGCGACCAGCGCGTCCTCGGCCTCCGGCGTGAAGCCGGCGAAGAGCGGACGTTCCAGCTCGCGCGCCATCGCGACGGCGAAGTGCTGGGCCAAAACAAGGATATCCTCGCGCCGTGCGCGGAGCGGCGGCAGCGTCACCACCTCGAAGGCCAGGCGATCGAGCAGGTCGGCGCGGAACCGGCCGGCATCGACCTCCGCCGGCAGATCGACGTTAGTGGCGCCGACCACGCGTACGTCGACGCGGAGGGTCCGTCCGCCGCCGACGCGCTCGAGCTCGCCGTACTCGACGACTCGCAGGATCTTCTCCTGCACGCGGCTGGAGGCGGTCGCGATCTCGTCGAGCAGCAGCGTGCCGCCGTCGGCGCGTTCGAACCGGCCGATGCGCCGGTCGCGGGCGCCGGTGAAGGCGCCGGCTTCGTGGCCGAACAACTCGGAATCGAGCAGGTCCTCCGAGAGCGCCGCGCAGTTGATGGCGACGAAAGGCTTGTCCCACCGCCGAGAGAGGTAGTGCAGGCGAGCGGCGATCAGCTCCTTTCCGGTCCCGCGCTCGCCTACGACCAGGCAGGGCCGGTCGAGCCGCGCCAGCCGCGAAACCCTGTCGAGAACGTCCATGAAGGCGGCGCTCTCACCCAGCGGCGTGGGCAAATCGCGGAATTCGCCATTCGGTGATGTCATTTCCGGATATATATAGCGCTTATCGCCATACTCCGCCACCCGAAATGGCGGATTTCCGCCATTTCTTCCTTGGCACACCCGTTGCGTTTAAGGGACTGCGGCCAGACCCGGTCGCCAGAATTTCGGAGCAGATGAGTCCCATGAGTATCTTTTCGCGCCTGACCGACATCGTGAACGCCAACCTGACAGCGCTTCTCGACAAGGCGGAAGACCCGGAGAAGATGGCCCGCCTGATGATCCAGGAGATGGAGGACACGCTGGTCGAGGTACGCTCGGCCGCGGTCAAGGCGATCGCCGACCGGAAGGGCCTGGAGCGCCGCCTCGCGGATGCGCGTTTCGGCCTCGAGAACTGGGAGAAGAAGGCCGAGCTGGCGGTGTCCAGGGGCAAGGAAGACCTGGCCCGCGGCGCGCTGCTGGAGAAGCGCCGTTCGACGGACGCGATCCGCGGCCTCGAGGCCGAGATGGTCCAGATCGATGAGGTGCTGAACCGCTACGAGGACGACATCCGCCGCCTGCAGTCGAAGCTCGACGAAGCCAAGGCCAAGCGGAAGACGCTGGAGATGCGCGCCGAGGCCGCCGGCCACTCGATCACGGCGCGCAAGGTCCTGCACGACGCGCGCGTCGACGGGGCGCTTGCCCGCTACGACCGCATGCATCGCCGGATCGACGAGCTGGAAGGCGAGGCGGACGTGCTCGACAAGGGCCGCACTCCCACCCTCAAGCAGCAGTTCGCCGACCTCGAAGCTGAAGGCTCGGTCGAGGCGGAGCTCGAAGCGCTCCGCGCGAAGGTGAAATCCGGCTCCTGATGAGATAGGACATGTCCCCGTGTTCACGTCCATGCTGTTCATCGTGCCGGCAATCGTCATCGTCGGCTTCGTCCTGCCGCTCTGGCTGGTGCTCCACTACGTGACGGTGTGGCGCCAGCAGAAGCGCTCGGGCGGGATCGACCCGAACGCGCTCGGCGAACTGGAAACCATTTCGCGGCGCCTCGAGGACCGCATCGCCACGCTCGAACGCGTGCTCGATGCCGAGGATCCGGCGTGGAGGGAAAAGGCATGAGCAGGTGGAAGCGCGAATGGAAGCGCGAACGCAGGCGGCGCGAGCGCGAGGCGGAGGACGGCTATCGGCCCGAGTCCGATCCCCGCGAGGACAGAGGCTGCGGACGCTCCTACCGCCGGCGCGAGCGCGGCCCGTTCCGCCGGTATCCCGAGCGTGGCATCGCCTTCGGCGTCATTGCCGGCCTGGCGCGCTGGCTCGGGTGGAGCACCTGGGCCATCCGCGGCCCGTCGATCGCGCTGCTGGTGATGAACCCGCCGCTGTTCTTCGCGATCTACGGCACACTGTGGCTGATCATGGAGCGCGAGACCGTGTTCGGCTGGGTGCAGCAGAAGGTCCCGAGCCTTCCCGACGCGGTTCCGGCCTCACGGGTCGAGGACGTGCGGGCGCGGCTGAGGATGCTTGAAGAGCGCGCTGCCCGCCTGGAGGCTCGTGTCACCTCGGACGCCTTCGCCCTCCGACGCCGCTTCCGAACGCTCGACGGAGCCTGATCGGCTCAGGCCGCGATCTCGACCAGCCCGCCCGGCGGCGAAGAAGTTTCATCCGACCGGAGCGGCGGCGCCAGCGACGTGAGGCCCGCCGCCACCGGCTCGGGCGCCGCGATGGTGATCTCAGGACGCGGGCGCGGCGCCGGCGCCTCGTCGCGCGCCTGGCGGACTTGGCGATCTTCGCTGTCACCATTGTCACGGCGGATCGGGCCACGCTCGTTGCGCGCAAGGCCGCTGTTGTCGCGCGGCTCGGGACGCTCGACGATCGCGGCCGGGTTCGGCACGGCCGGCGGCGGCGAGGCCAGTTCTTCCAGCGGCGCGATCAGGTTCGAGGCGTTGGAATACGCGGTGACCTGCCTGCGGATTTCGGCACGCGCTTCGGTCGGCGTCGGCGACTGCTCGACCAGCGTGCGGTTGCTGACGGTGACGGTGCTGCCGGGAACCGTGGTGGTCACGGTCGAGACGCTGCCGGGAACGACTTCCGTCACTTCGCGCGTCTGCTCTTCCGTGGTCGTCGGCCGCACGCGATCGACAGCACCCTGCAGTGCCTGGATCACCTCGGGCCCCGCCTTCACCAGCAGATTCTCGAGCCGCTGGTTTACATCGCTTCCGGTCGCCGCCAGCACCTTGCCGAACGTGCTGACGATTCGATCGCTGTTCTCCGTGACGATCTCGTCCAGCGCGCTGACGCCGCGATCGCCACCGCGATCGAACAGCCGGTCGATGGTGCGCACCAAGGACTCGCCGAGGCTGGCGAGCGTACGCTCGATGCGCCGGTCGGTCTTGCTCCCGCCGCGATCGACGATGCGGTCGAGCAAATCCAGGAGCTGGTCGCCGCGCCGCTCGGCGGCGTTGGCGAGGCGGTCGACATAGCGGTCGGAGCCGCGGCCGTTGCCGCGATCCTCGATGGCGCCGGCGCGGTCGGCGGCGCGATCGAGCAGCGCGCGCAACTCCTGCACGCCAGCGCTCTCCTCGCCGGGGACCGTGACTGTCTCGGTCACGGTGCGGGTCACCGTCGTCGCCGGCGTCTCGACCGTCGACGTCGTCGTGGTGGCGGGCGTCGTGGTCGTGGTCTCGCGGATGACAGAGTTCAGCGCACGGCGCAGCTCGCGCTGCGGCGCCTCCGCGATCTGGGTCTCAATCGAGGTGTCGCGGACGGCGAATTGCTGCGAGGACTGCTGCAGCGCCTGCAACGTGCTCGCCGCCAGCGGCGACGGCGGAACCTGGATCAGGGCCGATCGGCCGTTGCCGGACGACTGCGCGTTGTTGAGGACACCGGTGAGGAGCGTCGCCTCCGGACGAGCCTTCGCCTCGTCGGAGAGCGGACGCGAGAGCGCGACCGAAGCGACGGATGATCGCCCGGAAATGCCCCCGAGGAGCGCAGCCGCGCTCAGACCTGCAACACTAACCCCCATCCATTTAGATTACGCCTTGCCGGGCATTTAGCTCAATCCTTACCGGCAACCACCCGGTCGAAAGTGTCGAAGAACCGGTCGATCTCCGAGAGGTTGTTGTAGACGTGCGGACTCATCCTCAAGGAGGTCCCGCGCACCGAGGCGAAGCACTTCTTGCGGTTCAGCCGGTCGCCGAGGCCCTCGGGCACCTGCCCACCCGGAAACTGCAGTCCGATGAAGTGCTTAGCTCGCGCCTCGGCCGGTGGGGCGGCGAGCTGGCGAGCGGCCGCGTGTTCGGCGATCCGGTTGGTCAGCGGCGCGATCGTGGCCTCAATCTCGTCCTGTCCCCAGGCCAGGAGCTGCTCCATGCCGACATTGGCGATCGGCAGGTGGATGAAATGACTGCGCTCGCCCATGTCGAACCGGCGGGCGCCCGGGGCATAGGAATCGCCCATGCCGCGGTTGGCCGAATTCTGGCTGCCGGCGCGGCCGTAGTTGTGCTGTTCGAGCGGGCGGCCGTCCTGGCGGTGCGGGGCGACATAGAGGAAGCCGAGGCCATAGGGACCGAGCAGCCACTTGTAGGCCGAGCACATCAGGTAGTCGGGCTTGAGCTTCGTGACGTCGACCGCCTTTGCGCCCAGCGACTGGGTCACGTCGGTGATGAATACCGCCTTCACCTGGTGCGCGCGGTCGGCGACCTTCTGCAGGTCGATCCATCCGCCATCGGTCCAGAAGACGTTGGGCACGCCGACCCAGGCGGTCTTGTCGTCGATCGCCGCCAGGATGTCGCGCGTCCAGTCGCCGTCCTTGGGCTTCGCGACCAGCTTCAGGGTTGCGCCCGACTCGGCGCAGCGGCGCTTGTATTCGAGCAGCGTCGAGTAGTGCTCGCCTTCGAGCCCGACGACGTTCTGCCCCGCCTTCAGGCCCAGGTTCTGCGACGCGGTCGCCACGCCGTAGGAGGTGGCGGCGACGATCGCGATGTCTTCGGGCGACGCGTTGATCAGCTTCGCGAACAGCACACGGGCACGCTCGACGTCGTCGTAGAAGTGCTTCCACTCGATGGTCCAGGGATGGACCTTGCGGTCGACGGCCCAGTGGCCCATTGCCTGCTGCGCCTTCAGGTTCGGCGAGAGATAGGCGCAGTTGATGTAGGTGACGTCCTCGGGGATGTCGAAAAGGGCGCGCTGTTCGGGAAGCATGGGATCGCTCGCGGAAGGAACCGGAATGGCCCGAGCATGACAGCCGCCTCGCCGACCCCGCAAGCCGGCCCTCGTGCCAATGAAATGGGACGCTAGAACCTCTCGACCGACGGCCGGAGATCGATCTCCTGCGCCCAGGTCGAGCTCGGCTGGCGATGGATCTGGAGATAGGCCTCCGCGATCGCATCGGGATCGAGCTTGCCGGCCTCGTTGGCGCCCGCCCGGCCGATGGCGCCGTCGATGATCACGTGCGCCACGTGCAGCCCCTTGGGCCCCAGCTCGCGCGCCAGGCTCTGGGCCAGGCCGCGCAGCGCGAACTTGCCCATGGCGAAGGTCGCCGACTCGGCATAGCCCTTCACGCTGGCGCTGGCGCCGGTGAAGACGAGGCTGCCGCGCCCTCTCGGCAGCATCAGGCGGATCGCCGCCTGCGCTACCAGGAAGCCGCCGAAGGCGGTGATGTCGATCGCCTGGCGCACCGCCGCGCGATCGAGCTCGGCGGCCGGTCCACGCACACGGCGGCTCGCGTTGTAGACGACGAAGGACGGTGCGCCGAACTCGCGGCCTATGCGGTCGAACAGGGCATCGACCGAAACGCCGTCGGTCGCATCGCACACGATCGCGGTAGCTCCGGTCGAACGCGCCACCTCGGCGACCTTCGCCTGGTCGCGGGAGGCGACGACGACCTTCATCCCATCCGCCGCTGCCGCGCGCGCCAAGGCCGCACCGAGTCCAGGGCCCGCGCCGACGATCACCGCGACATCCGCCATCCAGATCCTCCCCGAAAGGTACGGGAGCCTACGCCGGCGGCATCACCGGCTCCACCATGCCCACTTCATGGGCATTTCGGCGCATCTCTGAGCGGCATGGCTGCCATGCGTGCGCGGCGGCGATGCGAGCCTTGCGGTGAAACCGCGAAGCTGGTCTTGTGCCGGCCGCCGCCGCACCCACGCTCCCTGAAATGTCATCGACCGCGCCCTACAAACCGACGCTGCTGCTCGTCCTGATCCTGGGCGCGCTGACCGGCTTCACGCCGATGTCGGTCGACATGTACCTGCCGAGCTTCCCGGCGCTCGAGCGCTACTTCGCGGCCGAGCCCTCGCAGGTCCAGCTCACGCTCTCGACCTTCTTCCTGGGCCTCGCCATCGGCCAGGCGATCTACGGCCCGGTGTCGGATCGCTTCGGCCGGCGACCGCCGCTGATCTTCGGTGCGATCGTCTACATCGTGGCGTCGCTGGGATGCGCGCTGTCTCCGAGCATCCAGGGCCTGATCGCATTCCGCTTCCTGCAGGCACTCGGCGGCTGCGTCGGCATGGTGATCTCGCGCTCGATCGTCCGCGACCTCTTCGACGAGCGCGGTGCCGCCAAGATGTTCGCGACCCTGATGGCGATCATGGGCGTGGCGCCGATCCTGGCGCCGCTGCTCGGCGGCCAGCTCCTGATCTACATGAGCTGGCAGGCCATGTTCTGGATCCTGACCGGCTTCGGGTTCCTGATCCTGCTCGCGGTCTGGTTCGGCCTCAAGGAGACGCTACCGGAGGACAAGCGCCGGTCGCTGGCGCTGGGCTCGGTGCTCCGCACCTATGTCCGCATCCTCTCGGACCGCTACTTCATGGGTCATTCGCTCTCGCAGAGCCTGACATTTGCCGGCATGTTCGCCTACATCACGGGATCGCCCTTCGTGCTGATCTCGCTCTACGGCGTGCCGGCCGAGTATTACGGCTTCGTCTTCGGCGCCAACGCCTTCGGCTTCATCGGCGCGGCGCAGATCAATGTGCGGCTTCTCTCGCGCTACACCCCGGGCGTGCTGCTGCTGTTCGGCCTCTCCGCCGCGGCGGTTGCCGGCGCCATCGTCTTCCTCGCCGCGATCACCGGCGTCGGCGGCCTCGCCGGCATCCTGGTCCCGCTGTTCTTCTTCCTGACCAGCCTCGGCTTCATCGGTCCCAATTCGACCGCCCGTGCGCTGCAGCCGATGGGCGCCAACGCCGGCGCCGCCTCCGCCGTCCTGGGCACGATCCAGTTCACGATGGGCGGGCTTTCGGGCGCCATCGTCGCGGCTCTGCCGAAATCCTCGGCGGTACCGATGGCGGCGATGATCGGCGGCTGCGCGGTGCTGGGCCTCGCCATGCACCGCGCCCTGGTCGGTCGGCGCTAGCCCGCCGTCGTCACGTTCAGCGGCGCCGACTGGTCGAACCACTCCGGCTTCGCCTTCTCGATCTGGCGGGCGACCTGCAGCAGCAGATCCTCGCGCGACCAGTTGCCGTAGAACATGGCACCGATCGGAAGCCCGTCGCTGTCGAGACCGGCCGGCACCGAGATCCCGGGAAGTCCGGTCTCGTTGCCCGGCATCGTGTAGCGGCAGGCATTCGCCAGACGGTCGAGCCAGGGATCCAACGCCTCGTTCCGGAGCAGCGAGTACGGCCCGTTCGCTTCCGGCACGCGGATCGCCAAGGTCGGCGTCAGCAGCACGTCGAACTTCTCCATGATCGCGCCGAAGCCGCGAGTCACGGTATTGTTCTGACCCATCATCTTCCAGATGTCGTACTTGTCGTAGCGATCCGCCGCCTCGAAGTGCCGGTACACCATCGGCCCGAGATGATCCTTGAGATCCGGCGTGTTGATGCCCCGGGCAGCAGCCATGGTGCGAAACTGCGCCCGGCTGCCGATCCACTGGCAGTAGTAGCTCGCCCACATGGCATCCCAGTCGCAGATCTTGCGGTCGTCGACCTCCTCGACGTTGTGACCCAGACTCTCCATCAGGCGTGCGACCTCGCGCACGCGCTTGGCGACCTGCTCGTCGGTCTTGCCGGGGCGGCCCCAGCTTCCGGTCGAAAGACCGATCTTGAGCTTCGGCGGATCCTTGCGGATCGCCTGCAGGTAGGACCGCTTGAAGCGCTCGACGTTCATGAAGGTGCCGCCGTTGGGCACGCGCGTGATGT
>CAZZLX010000128.1:0-8310 GCA_964655235.1 uncultured Rhizobium sp. | reverse complement strand
TCTGATGGAAACCACTCCCCACGCTGAGAACTCCGCCGAAGCCGGCGGCTGGCGTCGTCGATCGCCTCGCAGCGAAGCGAATCCTCGCCGGTGTGCCGGTGTCGCGGCTGTTGCCGGGCGACGCGTCGCTCGCGAACCTGCTGCTGGTCGCGGCGACCGAGACCAACACCGATCAGGACATGGACGCGCTTGCGGGCGCGCTCCAGGAGGATCTTTAGATGAGCGACTGGAGCAAGGCCGTCAGCGCCGGCTTCAAGGCGGACGGCACGGGTCCCACCGGCAGCCGCGGCCTGCAGATGGAAGAGGCGCTGATCTTCGAGCAGGACGCGCCCGGCCGCACCGGCGTCGACCTGCCGGATCCTGCGAAGGTGAAGGACCGCCTCGGCGGTCTCTCGCGCAAGGGCGACATCGGGCTGCCGGGACTTTCGGAGCCGCAGGTGGTGCGCCACTTCACGCGGCTCTCGCAGAAGAACTATGCGATCGACGCCGGGCTCTATCCGCTGGGCTCGTGCACGATGAAGCACAACCCGCGGCTCAACGAGAAGATGGCCCGCCTGCCGGGCTTCGGCGACCTGCATCCGCTGGCCCCTGAGTCTGCCGTGCAGGGCGCGCTCGAGCTGCTCGACACGCTGTCGCATTGGCTGAAGACGCTGACCAACATGCCGGCGGTGGCGCTGTCGCCGGCGGCGGGTGCCCATGGCGAGCTCTGCGGCATGCTCTGCATCAAGGCGGCGCTGGAATCCCGGGGCGAGAACCGCAACCGCGTGCTGGTGCCTGAATCCGCGCACGGCACCAACCCGGCGACGGCAGCCTCGATTGGTTTCACCGTCGAGGCGGTGCCGGCCAAGGCCGATGGCAAAGTCGATGTGGAAGCCTTCAAGGCGAAGCTCGGCCCCGACGTTGCCGCGATCATGATCACCAACCCGAACACCTGCGGGCTGTTCGAGACGGAGATCTCGGCGCTGGCCGATGCGGTGCACGCGGCGGGCGGCTATCTCTACTGCGACGGCGCCAACTTCAACGCGATCGTCGGCCGCGTGCGCCCGGGCGATCTCGGCGTCGATGCGATGCACATCAACCTGCACAAGACCTTCTCGACCCCGCATGGCGGCGGCGGTCCGGGTTCCGGCCCGGTCGTGCTGTCGAAGGCACTGGCGCCGTTCGCGCCTGTCCCCTTCGTCGTGCACGGCAAGGACGGGTTCAGGCTGGTCGAGACCAAGCCGGCGTCGGGCGAGGGCGCGCAGGCGCTCGGCCGCCTCAAGGTCTTCCACGGCCAAATGGGCATGTTCGTTCGCGCCGTCGCCTACATGATGAGCCATGGCGCCGACGGCCTGGCACAGGTGGCCGAGGACGCGGTCCTCAATGCCAACTACGTGTTGGCCCGTTGCAAGGACCTGATGACGCCGGCCTTCCCCGGCTACTGCATGCACGAGGCGCTGTTCGACGATCGCTTCCTCAAGGACACCGGCGTCACCACGCTCGACTTCGCCAAGGCGCTGATCGACGCCGGCTATCACCCGATGACGGTCTACTTCCCGCTGATCGTCCATGGCGCGATGCTGATCGAGCCGACCGAGACCGAGAGCAAGGACGCGCTCGACGCGTTCATCGCCACCCTCCGGTCTCTGGCCGAGAAGTCGAAGGTCGACGCCCAGTCCTTCGCCGACGCGCCCAAGATGACCCCGCGCCGCCGCCTGGATGAGACGGGTGCTGCCCGCAAGCCGATCCTCCGCTGGCGGCCGGAAACGGTGACGAGCCAGGCGGCAGACTGATCGCCGAGAAGCATAGGTCCTCAAGTCTCCCTCCAACCCTCTCCTCATGGGGAGGGTTTTTCTTTTGGGGTAGGCTCAAAGTGCGGGGACCATTGTCCCTCCACCCAATCTCTGTCACATAACTGTCAAAAATCCCGGGAGGGTGCATGGCGACGGTCAGGCTGACGATGGCGGAGGCGCTGGTGCGCTTCCTGATCAATCAGTCGGTCGAGGTCGGCGGCAAGCCGCAGCCGATGTTCGGCGGTGTCTTCGCGATCTTCGGCCACGGCAACGTCGCCGGCCTCGGGCATGCGCTGGAGCAGGAGAAGAAGCGCCTGCCGACGCTGCGTGCGCACAACGAGCAGGCGATGGCGCTGGCGGCGATCGCTTATGCCAAGACCAATGCGCGCCGCCGCATGATGGCCTGCACCACCTCGATCGGCCCGGGTGCGACCAACATGATCACGGCCGCGGCGGTGGCTCACGTGAACCGCCTGCCGGTGCTGTTCCTGCCGGGCGATGTCTTCGTCAGCCGCCGGCCCGATCCGGTGCTGCAGCAGGTCGAGGACTTCTCCGATCTCGCCGTCTCGGCCAACGACTGCTTCCGTCCCGTGTCGCGCCTGTTCGACCGCATCGTGCGGCCGGAGCAGATCCTGGTGGCGCTGCCGCAGGCGATGCGCGTGCTGACGGATCCGGCCGAGTGCGGTCCGGTGACCCTGGCGCTGCCGCAGGACGTGCAGACCGAGAGCTTCGACTATCCTGCCGAGTTCTTCCGTCCGCGCACCTGGCGCGTGCGGGCGCCGGATCCCGATGCCGAGGAACTGGCCGAGGTTGCCGCCGCGATCGCCAAGTCGAAGCGGCCGCTGATCCTCGCCGGCGGCGGCGTGAAGTATGCGCTGGCCGAGAAGGCGCTGGCGCGTTTCGCCGAGGCGCATGGCGTGCCGGTGACCGAGACCCAGGCCGGCAAGGGCAGTCTCGCCTACGATCATCCGCTCAACGCCGGCGCCATCGGCGTCACCGGCACGCAGGCGGCGAACGATCTCGCGCGCGATGCCGATCTGGTGATCGCCGTGGGCTCGCGCCTCGCCGACTTCCCGACCGGAAGCCGCGCGCTTTTCTCGCAGGCGGAGATCGTGCAGCTCAACGTCGGAGCCTTCGATGCGGCGAAGCACGCGGCGCTGGCTTTGGTCGCCGATGCCGGCAAGGGCCTGGCCGCGCTCGACCGCGTGCTCAAGTCGTGGAGCGCGTCGTCGGCTTGGACCGCCCGCGGCCGGAAGCTTTCCAAGCAGTGGCTCGAGACCACCGAGACCGCGACCGCCCCGCGCAAGGGCAAGGCCAGCGACGCCGAGGTGCTGGGCGCGGTCGATCGCGCGGCGAAGCGGAAGAAGAGCATCGTCGTCTGCGCCGCGGGCGGATTGCCGGGCGAGCTGCACAAGCTGTGGCGCGCCGCGGACTCGACCGAGTATCACCTCGAATACGGCTATTCCTGCATGGGCTACGAGATCGCCGGCGGCCTTGGCGCCAA
This sequence comes from uncultured Rhizobium sp., assembly GCA_964655235.1. Taxonomy (GTDB): domain Bacteria; phylum Pseudomonadota; class Alphaproteobacteria; order SHVZ01; family SHVZ01; genus SHVZ01. The sequence continues at coordinate 5,034 of CAZZLX010000128.1, read as the reverse complement.
GCTGGCGAAGCCGGAGCGCGAGGTCTTCGTCATGGTCGGCGACGGCAGCTACCTGATGATGAACTCCGAGATCGCGACCTCGGTGCAGCTCGGGGCCAAGCTGACGATCGTCGTGCTCGACAACAAGGGGTTCGGCTGCATCGCCCGCCTGCAGAAGGCGACCGGCGGCGCGCCTCATAACAACCTGTTCCCGGCGAGCGCGCCCTGGGTCGAATTCGCCGCGCATGCCCGCGCGCTCGGCGCCGAGTCGGTCAAGGTGCGCTCGGTCGCCGAGCTTGAGTTCGCGCTCGATGCGGCGGCATCCAGGAAGAAGACGCAGGTGATCGTGATCGACACCGATCCCTGGAAGACCACGGCCGAGGGCGGCGCCTGGTGGGACGTGGCCGTCCACGACGCGCCGCGCGACGCCACCCGCAAGGACGTGTTGAAGAACTACGAGAAAGCGCGGAAGCGCCAGAAGCTGGGAGCTTAAGGAAAGCATCATGGCACGTATCGGCATCAACCCGCTCACCTGGACCAACGACGACATGCCCGAGCTGGGATCGCAGACGCCGCTCGAGACCTGTCTCGCCGAAGCCAAGCAGGCGGGCTACGACGGCATGGAGCTCGGCAACAAGTTCCCGCGCGATCCCGACGTGCTAAAGCCGATCCTCGCCAAGCACGGGCTCGGCCTGGCCTCGGGCTGGTATTCGGCTAGGCTGCTCGAACGCTCGGCCAAGGACGAGATCGCCGCGGTGCAGGGGCATCTCAAGCTGCTGAAGGCGCTGAAGGCGCCGGCGATGGTGTTCGCCGAGGTGACCGGCTGCGTTCATGGCGACCGCAAGCGCCCGGTGACGCAGCGCCCGAAGCTGACCGAGGACCAGTGGAAGACGCTCTGTCAGCGCATGACCGAGGTCGGCAAGTACCTCGCTGGCGAGGGCTGCCCGATCGCCTATCATCATCACATGGGGACGGTGATCGAGACCGAGGCCGAGATCGACCGGCTGGTCGCCGAGACCGGCAAGGAGGTCGGACTGCTGCTCGATACGGGCCACCTGACCTATGCCGGCGGCGATGCGATCGCGACGGCGAGGCGCCATGCCGCCCGCATCAATCACGTCCACTGCAAGGACATCCGCCCGGCGGTCCTCAAGCAGTCGAAGGCCAACGACTCGAGCTTCCTGGACTCCGTTCTCGTCGGGGTGTTCACCGTGCCGGGCGACGGATCGATCGACTATCCGGCCGTGCTCAAGGAGTTGAAGCCGGCCAATTATTCGGGCTGGTTCGTGGTCGAGGCGGAGCAGGATCCCGCCAAGGCCCATCCGCTGACCTACGCGAAGAAGGGCCATGACTACCTGCGTCCGTTGACGAAAGCGCTGGGCTTCTAGCGGGTAGTGATCGTGCTTCGAGGCTTCGCTTTGTGATGGAAAGACCGCGGTTGTCGGGTTCGCTCTAGTCATCCGCGGTGGGCATGCTAGCGTTTTGCGTACTTAGTGACCCATCATCACTCGCAAAGCGGGGCCTGCCATGAAAGCATGACTGCTTCACCTTCTGGCCGGCGCAGCCGTTATTGCTGCGCCCTGGCTTTCACCGACTTCTGCCGACGCGCAAACGAATGTGCTCAGGGTCGTGCCGATCGCCGACCTCAAGATCATCGATCCGATCTGGACCTCGACCTCGATCACGCTGAACCACGCGAACATGGTCTACGACACCCTGTTCGGCTGAACTCGAAGCTCGAACCGAAGCCGCAGATGGTGGAGGACTACAAGGTGAGCGCCGATGGCCTCACCTATACCTTCACGCTCCGCCCGGGCCTCAAATGGCATGACGGCACGCCGGTGACGGCCGCCGACTGCGTCGCCTCGGTCAAGCGCTGGATGAGCAAGGACAGCCGCGGCGTGCTGGTCGCGGGCTTCACCGCCTCGGTCACCGCCGACAACGCGACGACGTTCACCTGGAAGCTCAAGGAGCCGTTCGGCCAGCTGCCGGCCAGCCTGGCGAAGATCGCCTCCTACTCCGCCTACATGATGCCGGAGCGGATCTCCTCGACGCCGGCGACGACGCAGATCGACGATCCCACCGGCTCCGGCGCCTACCAGTTCGACAAGGCGCAGTGGGTCCCAGGCGTGAAAGCGGTCTACAAGAAGTTCACCGGTTACGTGCCGCGCTCCGAGCCCTCCGACATGGCGGCCGGCGCGCGTCTCGCCAAGGTCGACACGGTCGAGTGGATCGTGCTGCCGGATCCGGCGGTCGCGACCGCGGCGCTTGCCCGCGGCGAGGTCGACTTCATCGACCAGCCCAAGGCCGACCTCCTGCCGGTCATGCGGAAGAACCCGGATCTCGTGGTGAAGGTCAACGATCCGCTGGGATCGATGTACATCATCCGCCCGAACCACCTGCATCCACCGTTCAACAATCCGAAGGCGCGCGAGGCGCTGGTGGCGCTTACCGACCAGACCGAGTTCATGCAGGCGGTCGGCGGCGATCCCGAGCTGTACCGTACCTGCGACTCCTTCATGTTCTGCGGCACGCCTAGCTACTCGACCGCAGGCCGGGTCAAGGCGAACACCAAGCCCGATCTCGACAAGGCGAAGAAGCTGTTCGAGGAGGCCGGCTACAAGGGCGAGCCGATCATCATGCTGAACCCGGCCGACACGGTGTACTCGCCGGCCGCCCAGCTGATGGCGCAGAACCTGAAGAAGATCGGGCTCAACGTCACGCTCGACACGATGGACCCCGGTACGCATTCGCAGCGCCGCGAGAGCAAGGCGGTGCCGGGCCAGGGCGGCTGGAGCCTGATCGCCTCGTACTGGGAAGGCACCTTGATCAACCCGATCGACTATCCGGTGATCAACGGCGCGTGCGAGAAGGCCTGGGTCGGGTGGCCCTGCAATCCCGAGGTCGAGCGGCTTCGCCTCGCCTGGGCCAAGGAAGCCGATCCGGCGAAGCAGAAGGTCATCCTCGACCAGCTGCACACCCAGATCGCCGACAACGTGATGATGGTGCCGCTGGGCCAGCGCGCCACCGTCGTCGCGTTCCGCAAGAACGTGACCGGCGTGATCTCCTCGCCGGTGCTGCTGCTCTGGAACATCTCCAAGAGCTGATCGTGACCAAGGCGGCTCCTTCGGGAGCCGCCGCTTCTTAGGGGGGCTGCGATGTTCGACCTGGTGATCTCGGGCGGGACCGTCGTCGACGGCACCGGCAAGGCCGGCTATAAGGCCGATGTCGGCGTCACCGGCGAGACCATCGCCGCGATCGGCGATCTATCGAAGGCCGAAGCCAAGCGCCGCATCGACGTCACTGGCCACACGGTCTCTCCCGGCTTCATCGACACCCACACCCATTCGGAAGGTGCGCTGCTGGTCGACCCGCAGCACGCGAACGGCATCCGCCAGGGAATCACCACCGAGTTCCTCGGCATCGACGGCATGTCGTATGCGCCGCTCTCGGCCTACAACTTCAAGACCTACCGGCACTGGCTCGGCGGCCTTCTCGGCGATCCGCCGGAAGACCTCGACATGCATAGCGTCGCCGCCTTCAAGCGCCACTATCACAAGAAGGTCGCGATCAACACGGCGTACTTCGTGCCGCACGCCACTGTGCGCCTGCAGGCGTTGGGCTTCCACGACAAGCCGCTGACCGGCGATGCGCTGGAGACCGCGAAGAAGCTGACCCGCGAGGGGCTGGAGCAGGGCGCCATCGGCTTCACCACCGGCGGCAAGTACTATCCGGGTCCGTGGGGCGACACCGAGGAGATCGTCGAGCTCGTCAAGATCGTGCGCGAGGCGGGCCAGGTCTACATGTGTGAGCCGCGCAAGAACGTGGTCGCCCGCGCGCATGGCGGCGGCGGCGTGCTCGAGGGCATGGAGGTCGCGCGACGTTCCGGTGCCAAGCTGCACTTCGCCCACTACCGCACGCAGCCGGAAAGCGCCGGCAACATCGCGGCGATCATGGATCCGATCGACGCGGTGCGAACGCCCGAGTCCGACGTGACCTTCGACATCTACCCCTATCCGTCGGGAAGCTCGATCGCGGTCAGCCTGCTGCCTGCCTTCGCGCAGGAGGATGGGCCGGCGGCGATCCTGAAGCGGCTCCGCGATCCGTCCGAGAGGCGGAAGATCGTCGACTACCTCGACCATGACGAGAAGCAGATGCTCTCGACGATCATCCTCGGATACATGCCGATGGCGCCCGAGATGGAGGGAACCAGGCTCACCGACCTCGCCGCCCGGCGCGGCCATACGCCCGGCGAGGCGCTCTGCGAGATCCTGGTCGAGCAGAACCTCAAGGTCGGCCATGTCGGCGCGCCACCGGAAAGCCATGCGACGCGGCATCAGATGGACAAGGACTTCATGCAGCTGGTGGCGCGGCCGGACTACATGGTCTGCAGCGACATCACGCCGGCCGGCCGCTTCCCGCATCCGCGCAGCTACGGCGCCTTCCCGCGCTTCCTAGGGAGGCTCCGCCGCGAGATCGGCGGGCTCTCGCTCGAAGAGATGGTGCACCGTATGACCGGCCGCCCGGCCGCCCGCTTCAACCTCAAGGGCCGCGGCCGGATCGAGAAGGGCGCCTTCGCCGACATCACGGTCTTCGATGCAACGACGATCAACGACACCTCGACCTACGAAGATCCGCGCCAGTTCCCGGTCGGCATCCCCTACGTGATCGTCAACGGCCAGGTCGCCGTCGACAACGAGCACTGCACCGGCGTCTTCACAGGGCAGGCGATCTAGGGATCAGCCCCGCGGCATCTTGAACGGCCGCGCCACCTCGAAGGCGGCAGATGCGCGCAGGATCAGGTCCTCGCGGAACATCGGGCCGACGATGTGGAGCCCGATCGGCAGCCCGTCGACGAAGCCGGCAGGGCACGAGGCAGCCGGCTGGCGCGTCATGTTGAACGGCCAGGTGAACGGCGACCAGTGCAGCCAGGTCGGGAACTTCGCCTTGTCCGGCGTCACCAGCCCGGCATCGCAGGCGGTGATCGGCATTGTCGGCGTGACCAGCAGGTCGTACTTGTTGTGGAAGGCCTTCATCGTCCGCGCCATGTCGAGG
>CAZZLX010000127.1:0-8375 GCA_964655235.1 uncultured Rhizobium sp. | reverse complement strand
GAAGAACTCCACCACGGTCACGTCGCCCTGCGGATTGCCAAGGACGGGCGAGGACGGATCGGAGACGAGCTCGTCCTGCAGCTTCGCCATGGTCTCGGCCCGGCGCTCGTCGGCCGATTGCTGCTCCCTCGCCTGGAGCGCCTCGACCGCCTCGCGGATGATTTCCGGGTTCTTCAGGATGTAGGCGCGGACGATCTCCTCGATCGACTTCTTCTGATCGGGAGAGAACGTCTGCGCGGAGGCGGGGAACTGGAAGGCCAGCGCTAGGAGAGCGGCAGCAACGAGGCGACGCATGGACAGCCTTTCACGAGGAATGCAGCGGACTATGGGGAGGCCGTGGACCCGAGTCCACGCACGTTCAGGTGAAACACCCGGGGAACGTCGCGGATCCTAGCGTTTCGGCTTCTTGCTGTCGGCCTCGATCTTGAGGTCCTGGGCCCGGAGCCATCCAGGCGTGCCCTCCTTCAGGAGACGCATCGCGCGCGTCGCCTGCTGCGCGGCATCCATGCGACGATTCTCGACCATGGCCTGCTCGGCCAACGCGAGCGCCGCCTCTCCGACCCTTCCCTCGCGGCCGTGTCCGACCGCCAGGAGCCGCCAAGCGAGCCCGATGTCGCGGTCGGTGTGGACCGCTGCCTGCAGTTGCGAAAGCGCCTCGCGGGTCAGCTCCGGCCGGTCGAGCTCCAGCTGGGCCTGGGCATATCCCACCCGGATCAGGGCCGACGTCGGCATCAGGCGGACGGCGTCGCTGTACGCGACGACGGCATCCTGAACCCGCCCGTTCTCGAACAACATCTGCCCCTTCATCTCCCGGTAGTAGGCGTCCTCGGGATAGTCGGCGATCAGACCGTCGATCAGCGGGATCGCCTTGGCCATGTCCGGGATGCGGTAATAGGCGACTGCTCGGGCGTAACGTGATGCCTCCGAGTTGTCGGTTTCCTTGTAGGTCTGGAACGTCCGCGCCGGCTGCTCGATGAAGGCGAACAGCTTCGCCTTCATCCTCCGGTGCATGCGGTCGAATTCCGGCGGCGTGGCCGCCCTGCCGTAACGCGCGTGCTGGAGCGAGGCTCTGACCGTATCCACACGCTCGCGCGTCAGCGGATGGGTCCGGACATAGGGAGACTGGCGCGCCTGCGAGAGCAGTTCCTGGCCGGACAGGATCTCGAAGAATTCGAGCATTCCTTTCGGGCTGTAGCCGGCGCGGTCGAGGAAGGAGAGGCCGGCCTGGTCCGCCGCCGACTCCTGCGCCCGGCTGAAGCTCAGCACGTTGGCCTGGGCGATCGTGGTGCCGCCGCCGATGATCGCCATCCCCGCGTCGCCCTTCCCGGCCACCGCAGCTGCGGCGCCAAGGACCATCGACAGGATCTGGATCGCGCTCGCCCCCTTGAGCTCGTCCTGGATGCGGGAAAGATGGCCGCCGGTGATGTGGCCGGTCTCGTGCGCGATCACGCCGATGACCTGGCTGGCCGACTCCGATCGCAGGATCAGGCCGGTGTTCATGAACACGTTCTGGCCGCCGGCGACGAAGGCGTTGATGGAGCTGTCGCGCACGATGTAGATGTTGACGTCGTCCGAGGCCAGCCCGGCCGCCTGGAATATTGGCGTCGCGTACGCGCGGATGGTATTTTCCGCCTCGGCGTCACGGATCAGCGAGATCCGCTGCGCTGCTGCCGGAAGCGAAAACGCGAGAACGGCCGCCACAACCAGCGCAAGCCCCGTCGCCCTTCGCGTGAGAATGCCCGTCACAGTGTCTGATCCTCGATCACCGGCCGATTCTTTCCGCCGATCATGGCGGAAATGTGCCGCTGCCCTTTTCGCCCTCATTGTCGCTGGCTGCGGGGGTGGCAATCAACCCGGCACGGTTCAGCCGATCGAGGAGGGATTCTTCGGATCCGTCGCGGCCGACGAGCCGAGGGCGGCCCTTGCCGGGCGGGATGTCCTGATCGCCGGAGGCAGCGCCGCCGATGCGGCGGTCGCCGTCGGCTTCACCCTCGCGGTAACCCTTCCCTCCTCTGCCGGCGTCGGCGGCGGCGGCGCTTGCGTCGCGCTCAACGGGCCGACGGCGACCGCGACCCTGTTCGACTTCTCAGCGACGGCGACGGCGGATACGCGGATCGCGGTTCCAGCCCTGACCCGCGGGCTCGCGGTTCTTCACGCCCGTCACGGGCGCATGCCGTGGACCCAGGTTCTGGGCCCGGCCGAGACTGCCGCGCGCTTCGGCGCGCCGGTCAGCCGCGCTCTCGCCCAGGCCCTCGCCGAGGCGCCGGCCGATCTCGCGCGCGACCCGGCGACCGCCCGGATCTTCGCCCCCGGCAGTACGCTGCTCCGCGAGGGCGACACGCTCCTTCAGCTCGATCTGGCCACGATCCTGGGCCAGATCCGGCAGAAGGGCGGCGGCGAGCTCTACACCGGCGTCCTGCCACACCAGATCTCGTCTGCTGCCAACGGTGCCCTGCCGATCGAGGCCTTGCGCGGCTACTTGCCCCAGGCTACCGAACCCCCTTCGATCCGGCTCGGCCTTCAGCAGCAGTTGCTCATCGCCGGCGACCGGCCGGCGACCGCCGCCTTGTTCGGCCGCCTGCTCGCGATCGGCGCCGGCGGCCAACCCTCGGTCGCCGATCAGCCGCGCTTTTGGGCGGAAGCCGCCGCAGCCGCCGAAGCACAGCTGGCCGAATCTCTGTCCCGCGGCCAAGCCCCCATCATCCCGGGCGACGGCGAGCTCTCGGCGCTGACGACACGCGTCCGCGCCGGCAACCACGAGCGGCCGGCGAAGTCCTTGGGCGCCGTCGGCACCGCACGCGGCGGCGCCACGTCCTTCCACGTGACCGACAAGAACGGCCTCGCGATCGCCTGTGCGCTCGGCCTGAACGCACCCTGGGGCACCGGCCGTGTGCTGCCCGGCACCGGCATCCTCGCCGCGCCGCCGCCGTCGCCCGAGAGCCCACGTTCGGTCGCCGCCATCGGCGCCACGACCGGCAGCGGCGGCATCTATTTCGCCGGCGGTGCCTCGGGACGCGCCGCCGCTTCGGCGCTCGCCCCGATCGCCTTTGCCGCCATGACGCCGCGGCCCGACATCGCCGCCGTCGTCGCCCAGCCGCGCGTCGCCTATGACGGCGCCGCCGACGTGGCCCTGGTCGAAGGCGGCCTGCCGCTCGACTCGCTGAGCCGCGGCGGCTTCAAGACCCTCGAGGCGTCGCCGCTCGGCCTCGCCAACGCCGTCGCCTGCCCGGAGGAGTTGCTGCGCGGCCGCGCAACCTGCCGGATCGCGGTCGATCCGCGTGGCGCGGGCCTCGGCTTCGGCGGCGGGACCGGCTCGGTGAGCAACCCCGGCGCCGTCACCAACACGAACCGCCGCTAGCCGATGACCCAGCGCGTCGCACGCCGGGCGAGCATCCCGCCCTTCATCGTCATGGACGTGCTGCGCGCCGCCAACGAGCGCGCGGCGACCGGCGCCGACGTGCTCCACCTCGAGGTCGGCCAGCCTTCGACCGGCGCGCCGAACCGCGTGGTCGAGGCCGCGCGCGCCGCGCTTGGCCGCGACGTGCTGGGATACACCGACGCGCTCGGCATTCCGCCGCTCCGCCAGGCAATCGCTCGCCACTATCGCGACCTCTACGGGGTCGAGGTCGATCCGAGGCGCATCGTCGTCACCACCGGCTCTTCCGGCGCCTTCATCCTGTCGTTCCTGGCCGCCTTCGATCAGGGTGCCCGGGTCGCCGTGACGGCGCCCGGATATCCCGCCTACCGCAACATACTCTCGGCGCTCGGGATCGAGGTGGTCGAGATCGAGGTCGGCCCGGCGACGCGCTTCCAGCCGACGCCGGCCCTCCTCGACAAGGCCGGCAAGCTCGACGGCCTGATCGTCGCCAGCCCGGCAAACCCGACCGGCACGATGCTCCCGGCAGCTGACCTGAAGGCGCTCGCCGATCACTGCGCCCGGCGCGACATCCGTCTCGTCTCCGACGAGATCTATCACGGCATCACCTATGGCGAAGCGGCCACAACGGCGCTGGCGCTGACCGATCGTGCGGTGGTCATCAACAGCTTCTCGAAATACTTCTCGATGACCGGATGGCGGCTCGGCTGGATGGTGCTGCCGGAAGAGCTGGTCCGCCCGGTCGAGTGCCTGGCCCAGAACCTTTTCATCTCGCCGCCGTCGCTCTCGCAGGTCGCCGCGGTCGAGGTCTTCGGCTGCCGCGACGAGCTGGAAGCGAACGTGACGCGCTACGCCGCCAATCGCGCGGTGCTGCTGGGCGCGCTGCCGAAGGCGGGGCTCGACCATTTTGCGCCGCCCGACGGTGCCTTCTACCTCTACGTCGACGTCGGCCACGTCACCAACGACAGCGCCGACTTCTGCAAGCGGCTGCTCGCCGACACCGGCGTCGCGATCACGCCCGGCATCGATTTCGATCCGTCGCGCGGCTCGCGCACGCTCCGCATCTCGTTCGCCGGCTCGACCGAGACGATGACCGAGGCCGCCCGACGGCTGGGAACCTGGCTGAAGCGCTAGAGGATGCCGTGCTGCTGCAGCAGCGGCCGCGTCTCGGCGTCGAACTTCTGCGCCAGCATCAGGATGCCGAGCGGGCTCGGTGCCCGCACCTGCTGTCCCTCGCGCTGCTTCGCTTCCGCCTCCTCCTTGAGGATCGCGTAGGCGAACGACGCGAAGTCGGAGTGCCCCTGGGACTCTCCGAGCATGAACAGCCGGTGTAGGCGATCGACCCGGATCGCTCCGCCGAGGACTGGCGAGACCATCGACTGGAGCTGGTCGCCATGCCGCGCGCGATCGAGGATGACCGCGTTCAGCCGGCGCGCCCTCTCGATGCGTGCCGCATCGCCGTCGGCCGATAGCCCGACCTCCACGCGCCCGGTCGCGACCAGGATCACCAGCGCCTCGACCTTGCGCTCGAAGTCCGCGGGATCCTTCGGCGAGACGAGGTCGGCAAGCACCCGGGGCCCCTCGACCAGGCCATTCAGAATCTCCGCGGCTGGCCCCTGGTCGAGCGCGTAGCGCCCGTTCGGGTAGTCCGCTCCCGTCTCGACCTGGTGGCGCGGCACGGTCAGCGCGAAGCGGGTCTTGAGCAGCAGCTCGCGGCGCTCCGATGGCGCGATGCGCTCGGGCCCGCGCACGAATATGTCCTTCCGGAACTGCTGGTTCAGGATGACGTCGCGCACCGTCTCGCGGAACGGCAGGTCGTCGATGCTCGCGATCTTACGCTGCTGCTCGGGCGTCAGGCAGAGCCGGTCGTTGTGATGCTGCAGCTCCGCCGATGCCGCGAAGGTCAGCTTCGCCTGGTGCAGCTGGCGGGCGACGTCGAGGTGATACAACGGCGTCCAGATGCGGTTGAAGTACTCGTGCGCCACGTAGTAGCGCGGCAGCTGCCCGATCGCGGCGAGCTGCTTGCGCGCGAGCGAGCCTTCCTCGAGATATCCCGCGCCGATCGCGGCCAGGCTTTCGGCCTCGGCCAGCGCGGCCTCGATCCGCTCGTCGGTCGAGCCGGTCGCGCGTTGCGCCATCTCGCTCAGCAGGCGCCGCAGCGGCAGGATCGGCGCCCAGCCCGGAAGGCAGTTGTAGCTGAGGTAGACGACGCCGCCGAAGGCGAGCTTGTCGCGGATGAAGTCGACGATCGCCTTCCGGTGCTCGGCCATCACCCAGGAATAGATCCCGTGCAGCACGATCACGTCGAAAGGCGGCAGGTCGAGCGCGGCGAACTCCTCGAACGAGGAATCGTAGACCTGGATGTTCGGGGTCCCGGCAGCATCGGCAAGCCGCCGCGCCGTGGCGGCGAAGGCCGGATTGAAGTCGGTGGCCCAGACCTCGGCCTCGGGAAGGGTCGCCGCCACGACGTTGCAGGTGAAGCCGTGGCCGGCGCCGAGTTCGCAGTAGCGGAGCTTGCACGTCGGATTCGGCGGGCGGATGCCCTGGGACAGGAGGGCGAAGGAGAGGAACGGCGGGGTCAGCTCGCGGTAGTAGCCCTGGCTGTAGTCGACGTCGGCGATATAGCCCTTGGTCCAGTCGTCCATCGGCTCCTCGTTGCCGCTGCTCACCAGTCATAGCCCTGGCGGCTGACGGCGGGTAGACTCAACACCATCCCTTCCGGAGGACCCCATGACCGCCGCCCCGAAGCCCGCCGTCGCCAAGACCGCCGACAACGACGAACAGCAGCCCTGGCAGTGGTCCGAGGCCAAATGGCGTGCCGTCTCCAACAAGATCCGGCCGGGCCGCGCGCTGAGGCCGAAGGCCTGGAAGGACGGCGCCCGGGTCGCCGTCGGCATCTCCTTCGACTCCGATCACGAATCGGGCGAACTCCGCGACGGCGGCAAGTCGCTCGGGCGCATGTCGATGGGCCAGTACGGCGCCCGCGCCGGCATCCCCCGCATCATGAAGCTGCTGGCGAAGCATTCGGTGCCGGCCTCGTTCTTCACGCCCGCGGTGGTCGCGATGCTCTATCCGGACGAGCAGCGGCGCGCGGTCGACCTCGGCCACGAGGTCGGGATCCACGGCTGGATCCACGAGCTCAACTCTATCCTGCCGGGCGAGATCGAGCGCGACCTGATGTTCCGGTCCTGCGACACGCTGGAGAAGGTCACCGGCCGTCGTCCGGTCGGTATCCGCACGCCGTCATGGGACTTCAGCCCGAACACGCTGCAGATCATCAAGGATCTGGGCCTGCTCTACGACTCGTCGCTGATGGCCGACGACGACGCCTACGAACTGAACGAGGACGGCAAGCCGACCGGGGTGGTCGAGCTGCCGCCCGAGTGGATCCGCGACGACGCGGTCTATTTCAACATGCACCGCTTCACCGGGCTCCGTCCCTACACGCCGCCCTCGGCCGTGCTCGAGATCTTCACCAAGGAGTTCGACGTCGCCTACGAGGAAGGCGGGATGTACATCCTGACCATGCACCCGCACATCATCGGGCACCGCTCGCGGCTCACGCTGCTGGACGAGCTGATCCAGCACATGAAGACGAAGAAGGGCGTGTGGTTCGCGACCCACGCCGACATCGCCAAATACGCCCTGGAGAACGCCGCCTAAGGCACGCGATGACGTCGCCGAGCGAGGCAGGGGGCGATCCGGTCACGGTCAATTTCCGTGGCCAGCCGATGACGTTCCGCTTCGTGGGCTACCTCACGCCGGCCGACAACCGGCCGTTGACCGGATCCGAGCTGGAGAGAGCCCATCGGCTCGCCGATCGGGTTGGCGCGCTCAGGCTCCCGTCCACCACCGGTCTGGCGAAGGGCGCCAACAACTGGGCCGGAGACCTGGCCGCGGACTGGCATCCGTTCTTCGACGAGACCGCGCGGCGTTTCGAGCATCTGCGCTTGTATTGCCAGCCCTTCACCGGCTTCGATCCGATCGACAATGTGCTGCGGGGCCAGGCGCCCAGGTCGGTCCCGGCGGACGTCGACGCCCGCCTCTCCGCCCACGTCAACATCAGCATCGCGATGATGGAGCTGCTGAGCGGCCAGCGGCGGCTGCCGGAGCGGGTCCGCGTCCGGCTGCCGATGGTGTTCGGCGAATCCGGGCCGATCTGCGACGGGATCGTCGCCAGCTACGACGCCTGGAGCCTTCAGAAGCAGATCAACGGGCTCTACCTGGCAGGCGTGATCGGGCGCCTCGACGACCTCGCCAGCCGGCAGGGGCGCGTCACGGTCGTCGACATCGGATCGGGTTTCGGCGGCCTCGCCTACCAGCTCGCGCAGAGCCTGCCCTCGGGGAAGTTGCGGCTGGTCGCCGTCGACCTGCCGGACTCGCTGCTGTTCGCCGCCGTCTATCTCTCGACGCTGTGGGCCGACCGCCCGACCTATCTCGCGACCCCGGAGGGCTACGTGTCGACCGCGACCTGGAGCACGGCGGAGCGGTGTCCCGAAGATTTCGCCGCGATCTTCGCGCCGAACTATCTCGCCGAGCGCGTGCTGAACGACCTCGCGCCGGTCGACCTCGTCACCAACTTCCGCTCGATGCAGGAAATGTCCGACGAGCAGGTCGCCGACTACGGTCGCCTCGCCCGCGCGGCGCTTGGCGACGGCGGCGTCCTCTACGAGCAGAACGAGATGTCGCGCGAGCTCGATCGCGACGTGAAGGCGATCCTCAGGCGGATCATACCCGTGGGCGGGGTCGTTCCCGAAACCGATCCGGCCCACCGCCCGATGGGCACGGTCAGCGTCTGGTCCAATCGTCCGGTCGACCTGGTCCCGCCTGCGGGCTAGCCGACGACCAGCGGGTCGAGGGACGCCTTCGACAGCGGCTCCGCGCCGCGATCGCCGACCAGGCTGGTTCGGCCCAAGGTCATCGCCAATCCGGAGTCCGAGTCCATCAGGATCATGTGGATGAAGAAGACCATCCCGGGCTCGGCGATCACCGGGTTGCC
>CAZZLX010000126.1:0-8404 GCA_964655235.1 uncultured Rhizobium sp. | reverse complement strand
GGCGCAATCGCCGGCGGTGAAAAGCGCCGTCGACTTGCCCTCGCGGCCGCCATAGACGAAGGACTTGTCCTTGGTCATGTCGAACAGCGCCTGGATGTGCTTCACGTGCTGCGGGCTGTTGAACTTGAGCTCGATGTCGGCACCGCCGAAGCCGTTCGCCTTGGTGGCATAGGGCAGGTTGTGCAGCGCGCCGAAGTTCTCGATCAGCGCCCAGGTCTGCCACTGCGAGGTGAAGCCGCACTTAGCCCCGGATGCCACGACCTTCTTCGACATCTCGATCAGCTCGGGCCAGGTCGCCGGCGCCTTCTCGGGGTCGAGGCCCGCCTTCTTCATCATCTCCTTGTTCCGGTAGAAGACCGGGGTCGAGGAGTTGAACGGCATCGAGAGCAGCTTGCCGTCGGTCGTCGAGTAGTAGCCGTAGACCGGGCCGATGAAGCTCTTCGGGTCGAACTTCTCCTTGGTGTCGGCCATCAGCTGGTGGACCGGATAGACGGCGCCCTTGGCGGCCATCATGGAGGCGGTGCCGACCTCGAACACCTGGACCACGTGCGGGCCCTGCTTGGCACGGAAGGCGGCGGTCGCGGCGGTCAGGGTCTCGGTGTAGGAGCCCTTGAAGACCGCGGTGACCTTGTAGTCCTTCTGCTCCTTGTTGAACTGGTCGGCCAGCGCGTTGACGGCATCGCCGAGGTTGCCGCCCATGGCGTGCCACCACTGGATCTCGGTCTGGGCCTGGGCCGAGGCGACGCTGAGCAGCGTGGCCAGACCCGCAACCGTCGACAACAGCATCCGCTTCATTGCTTTCGTCTCCCTAAATGGAACAGCCGTTGGTATCGGCCGGACCTAAAGACCACGGTGTGGCTTCTTGGTTAAAGTTCTATGACAGTCCACCAGGATCGCGGGGCGAATTCAAGCGGTCCGCTAAGATGTGGGCTGGGCGAGCGCATAGGGGAGGGGCGCATGACCGACGGACAGGCATCGACGCGGACCGGGCGGCCGGTCACCCAGGAGGACATCTGGCTCATGCACCGGGTCGGCAACCCGGCGGCGAGCCCCGACGGGCGCTGGCTGGCGGTCGCGGTGATCGAGCCCGCCTACGACCCGGGCGAGCAGGTGACCGGCCTCTGGATCGTCGCCGCCGACGGGAGGACGCCGCCCCGCTGCCTGCTTCGCGGCCAGCCGCCGATCGGCATGCCGGCCTGGTCGCCGGACGGGACCCGGCTCGCCTTCTCGAGCAAGCGCAGCGGCGATTCGGTCGCCCAGGTCTACGTGCTGCCGGTTGCCGGCGGAGAGCCGCAGCGCGCGACTTCAGGCGAGGGCGGGGCCCGCTATCCGAAGTGGCGGCCGGACGGTCAGGCGATCCTCTACGAGGTCGATTGCGCCGCGGACGGCAGCCAGTCCCAGCCGGCGTCCTCGGCGCGGATCTTCGATGCGATGCCGGTCCGCTTCTGGAACAAGTGGCTGGACGAGCGCCGGCCGCACCCGCTGGTGATCGAGCTCTCGCCCGGCGCGAAGCCGCAGGACCTCCTGAAGGACACGGCTTTCGCGCGCTCGCCGGGATTCCGCGGCGGCGCCTTCCGCCAGACCGAGCTCGACACGACCGAGACGCTGGCGGCGCAGTGGGCGCCGGACGGCGGCACGGTCGTCTTCGCCGCCCAGATCAATGCCGACGCGATGATGCATGTCGAGACGGAGACCGGCCTGTTCCAGGTACCGGCGACCGGCGGCGAGCCGAGGCTGATCACCGATCCGACCGAGAGCTTCGGCGAGCCTCAGTTCTCGCGGACCGGCGATGCGCTGTACGCGATCCACAAGCCTTCGGGCGCGGGCCAGACGGCGGCAGACCTCGCGCGCTTCGCCTGGCCGAAGGCGGGGAAGCCCACGATAGTCACCGAAGGCTGGGATCGGCTCGTCGCCGGATTCTCGATCTCGACGGACGGCCGCACCGCCTATCTCGACGCGCTCGACGACGGCTTCGCCCGCGTGTTCCAGGTGCCGACGACCGGCGGCAAGGTCGAGCCGCTGCTCCCCACCGGCCGCGGCGCCTACCGCACGGTCACGCCGGTCGAGGGCGGGCTCGCCGCGATCTTCGAACGCGCGATCCAGCCGCCGGAGATCGTGAGGCTCACGGGCGAAGGCCATGTGCCGCTGACCACGTTCAACGCGGCGCGGATCGCCGAGATCGACGCGCCGGATCCGCAGCACTTCTGGTTCACTTCGTCGGAGGGGCTGCGCATCCACAACATGCTGATCCTGCCGCCGGGTTTCGATCCGAAGAAGAAGTACCCGCTGGTGGCGCTGATCCATGGCGGGCCGGCGACGGCCTACACGGACGCGTTCAACTACTCCGCCTACTGGTTCCACAAGCACCTGCTGGCGACGCCGGGCTACGTCGTGATCGCGACCAACTACAAGGGCTCGCTCGGCCTCGGCCGGGCCTTCGCCGAGGCGATCGAGCGCGACGTGCTGCACGGGCCGTGCCTCGATGTCATCGCCGGCATCGACGAGGCGATCCGGCTGCATCCGTTCATCGACAAGGACCGGATCGCCGCGGTCGGCGGCAGCTACGGCGGCTACATGGTCAATTGGCTGAACGGCACGTCGAAGCGCTTCAAGTGCCTCGTCTCCCATGTCGGCCCGATCAACAACGAGGCGCAGTACGGGACCAACGACGGCGGCATGGAGCGCGAGCGCCGCATGGGCGTGCCGATCTGGGAGAAGGGCGGGCAGTGGAACGACCAGAGCCCGATCCGTTACTCGGCCAACTTCTCGACGCCGACCCTGATCACCCATGGCGAGCGCGATTTCCGCGTGCCGATGGGCGAAGGCCTGACCAACTTCAAGATCCTGAAGCGGCGCCAGGTACCGACCCGCTTCATCGTCTTCCCGGACGAGGGCCATTTCATCGGCCGGGCCGAGAACACGCGGGTCTTCTGGCGCGAGGTGAAGGCCTGGCTGGCGCGCTTTCTTTGATCTGATATCGGGCGCAAGCTTCGGATAGCGAGTGGTTCCCCCAGAGCCTAGGTATAGGCCATGGAGAGTACCCCGATGAATTCGACCCAGGATCAGAACAAGCTCTGGACCGCCTTCCAGGCCCGCGACACGCGCGCCGACGGAAGCTTCGTCGCTGCCGTCGTTTCGACCGGGATCTACTGCAAGGCGTCGTGTCCCGCACGCCGGCCGAAACGGGAGAACGTCCGCTTCTACCCGATGCCGGAAGCGGCCGAGCACGATGGCTATCGCGCCTGCAAGCGCTGCCGGCCGAACCTGGTCGAGACCGACAGCAATCCGCGCCTCAAGGCGATCCGCAAGGCCGCGCGCCTTATCGACGAGGCGGATGCGATCCCGACGCTGACCATGCTCGGCCGCGCCGTCGGCATCAGCCCGCATCACCTGCAGCGGCTGTTCACCGAGATCGTCGGGGTGAGCCCGCGTGCCTATGGCGAGGCCAGGCGCGTCGCACGCTTGAAGGAGGACCTGAAGAAGGGCGAACCGGTGGCGCAGGCGATGTACGGCGCCGGCTACGGCTCGGCGAGCCGGCTCTACGAGAAGGCCAAGGCCGAGCTCGGCATGACCCCGGCCCGCTATCGCAAGGGCGGCGTCGACGAGGACATCCGCTACGCGATCAGGAAGACGCCGCTCGATCTCCTATTGGTTGCGGCAACTGAGCGCGGCGTCTGCATGATCGCGCTCGGCGACGACGAGAAGCGCCTGGGCACCGCGCTGAAGGCCGAGTTTCCCGGCGCCAGCATCGAGCGCGACGAAGGCGGGCTCGGATCGTATGTCGATCCGATCGTCCGCCATCTTTCCGGCAAGCTGCCGGATCTCTCGCTGCCGCTCGACATCCGCGCGACCGCGTTCCAGCGCCGCGTCTGGCAGGAGCTGCAGCGGATCCCGCCGGGCACGACCGCGAGCTACCAGGACGTCGCCAACCGTATCGGCAAGCCGAGTGCGGTGCGCGCGGTCGCGAACGCCTGCGGCGCCAACCCGGTGCCGCTGGTCATCCCTTGCCACCGCGTGGTCCGCACCGACGGCACGCTCGGGGGATATCGCTGGGGCGCCAAGCGCAAGGAAGCGCTGCTGGCGCGCGAGCGCCGCGAGGCTGGCGACGACTAGAAACGAAAAGGCCCTCCAGTCGGAGGGCCGGTCGGCGTCGAACGGGGGATGAAGCTCTAGGCTTCGATGTCGACGTTCTGCCCGCGGCCGCCGCGCGGTGCGGAGCGTGCCGAACGGACTTCGGCCTGACGGTTGTTCTCGGTCGTCTCGGCGCGGTTGTTCCGATCTTCCCGGTTCTCCGACACCTCGCGCGTCGAGGCGACCGCGGTCCGCGTGACGGTGCGGGCGGCGGGCTCGCGAATCTCGACCGGCCGCGCGGTGAACGGGTTCACCTGCGGGAGCGGCTGTGGCGCGATCGGAAGCTGGACGCTCATGACACAGGAACTCTAGACCCCTGGCTAAACGCCCGCAAGCGCCGAGGCTAAACAAGCAGATAAAATACAATCTAAATGGCGACGGGGCGGGCCAGTTGTCATCGCGGTCCGGCCATGCGACAAGCCGGACCGCTTCCCCAACCGGCCATTCGATGCAGCTTTCGGTCGTCATTCCGGTCAAGAACGAGGCCGACAACATCGTCGCTCTGGTCGACGAGGTCGAGGCGGCGCTGGCCGGGCGTTTCGATTTCGAGATCCTGGTGGTCGACGACGGATCGACGGATGCAACCGCAGATAAGCTGAAGGCAGCGAAGGCCCGGCTGCCTCGCCTTCGGATCATCCGGCATGCCGCCAACCGCGGTCAGAGCACCGGGGTCTGGACCGGGGTCAGACGGGCGCGCGGCGAGTGGATCGCGACCCTCGACGGCGACGGCCAGAACGATCCGGCCGACCTGCCGCAGATGTTCGCCCGGCTCTCGGTCGAGCCGAAGCCCGACATGGTCGCGGGCCATCGCGTGAACCGCAAGGACACGGCGTCGAAGAAGATCGCGTCGCGCCTCGCCAACCGCATCCGCGGCGCCCTGCTCAAGGACGAGACGCCGGACTCGGGGTGCGGCATCAAGATCTTCCGCCGCGAGCTGTTCCTCGAGCTTCCCTACTTCGACCATATGCACCGGTTCCTGCCGGCGCTGGCGCGTCGCCACGGCGCACGCGTCGTCTCGGTCCCGGTCAACCATCGCCCGCGCGGCGCGGGCACCTCGAACTATACGAATTTCGGCCGGCTCAAGGCCGGCATCCTCGACCTGATCGGCGTCTGGTGGCTCATCCGCCGCTCGCGCCTGCCCATCGACGCTAGAGAAGAGACGTAACCGCGATGACCTTCGACATCGAGCCGATCTGGCTGGCGATCGGCTTCGCCGGCCAGGCGCTGTTTTCGGCGCGCTTCATCGTGCAGTGGATCATGAGCGAGCGCGTCGGCAAGAGCGTGATCCCGCTCGCCTTCTGGATCTTCTCGATCGCCGGCGGCGTGACCCTGCTGGCCTATGCGATCCACCGCGCCGATCCCGTGATCATCGCCGGCCAGGCCGGCGGCCTCGTCGTCTACGCGCGCAATCTGTGGCTCATCCGCAAGGAGCGCCGCGCCGCCGCATGACCGAGGCGCGCGTCCGCCCAGCGGGTGGAGCCGAGGGCGCCATCGCGCTCCTCGCCGTCGCCGCTGTCACGCTCGTGCGCCTCGTCCTGCTGGCCCTCGATCGCTACGATCTCTCCGGCGACGAGGCGCAGTACTGGGTGTGGTCGCTCACGCCCGAGCTCGGCTATTACTCGAAGCCGCCGCTCGTCGCGTGGATCATCCATGCCGCGACGACCGTCTTCGGCAGCGGTACCTTCGGCGCGCGCGTCGCCTCGCCGGTCGCGCACGCGATCACCGCTCTTCTTCTCTATGCGGTCGGCAGCCGTCTCTACGGGCCGCGCGTCGGGATGTGGTCGGCGATCCTCTACGCGACCTTGCCGGCGGTCTTCGTCTCCTCGCTGCTGATCTCGACCGACCCGTTCCTGCTCGCGTTCTGGGCGGCGGCGCTCTACGTCTCGGTGCGCCTGGTCGAGGACGATGACGAGCGCTGGTGGCTCGCCCTCGGCCTCGTCGTTGGCGTCGGCACCCTCGCCAAATACGCGATGGCGATGTTCCCGGTCGGCCTCGCGCTGTTCTTCGCGCTGAGCCCCGCGGAGCGCCGGCGGATCCGCTGGCGCGGCCCGCTTCTGGCGCTCGCGCTTGCGTTCCTCTGCTACGTGCCGAACCTCGTCTGGAATCTCCAGCACGCTTTCGTCAGCTACAGGCACACCGCCGACAACGCCAACCTCGCCGGTGCGTTGATCCATCCCTTCAAGGGCCTCGAGTTCGTCCTTTCGCAGTTCGGCGTGTTCGGGCCGATCCCGTTCGCGATCCTGCTGATCGCGCTCGCGCTGCCGAGGGCGCTGATCGCGGATGCGAGGTCGCGGCTTCTCGCCTGCGTGCTGCTGCCGCTGGCGACGATGATGATCGTCGTCGCGTTTCTCTCGCGCGCCAACGCCAACTGGGCGGCACCGCTCTACGTCTCGGCGACGGTGCTGGTCGCGGCCTGGGCGATCGAGCGCGGACGCGCGTGGCTTCTCGGCCTTGCGGTGGCGATCCATCTGGCAGCGGCCGGCATCATGGCCGGATACCATGATGTCGCGCGCCTCGCCGGCATCGAGCTCTCCGGCCGCATCGACCCGTTCAAGCGCCTGCTCGGCTGGCGCGGGCTCGGGGCGGACGTGGCGACGCAGCTCGCGGCGCATCCGGGCGCGGTGCTCCTGATGGAGGACCGCATGGACCTCGCGACCATGATCTACGGAGCGCGGCCCGCTGCCTGGGCAAAGTGGAATCCGTCCGGGCGCATCCGCGACCATTGGGATCTCACCGCCGATATCGCGCTCAAGCCGAACGCGACCTTCCTGCTGGTCACGCCGAACCCGAAACCAGACGACATCCTGCAGCGCTTCGCGAAGGTGACGCCGCTCGGCACCGCCGGCGGGCCGCTCTATCGCGATGTCGACCGCACCCACCACGTCTTCCTGCTGGAAGGCTTCCAGGGCTATGGACGCTAGCAGCCTCCGGCGCTGGGCGCTGATCCACGCCGCACTGTTCGTCGCCGCCGGCGTCGTCTTCATGACGTGGCCGGAGATCGACCTCAAGGTCGCGAGCTTCTTCTACAGGGATGGCCGCTGGATCGGCTCGGAGCAGCCGGGCGTCGAGGGTTTCCGAAAGCTGCTGTCGGTGATCGTCTTCACCTTGCCGGCCGTCGCCGTCGCGGCCTGGCTTGCCGGGCGCCTGATCGGGCGGCCGGGCGGCGGCCGCGCGGCGCTGGTGCTGGTGCTGGCACTGGCGCTCGGCCCCGGCCTCATCGTCAATGCCGGCTTCAAGGAGCATTGGGGCCGCGCGCGGCCGTCGCAGATCGTCGAGTTCGGCCGCGACCGCGTCTTCACGCCGGTGCTGGTTCCGGCCAACGAATGCCGGCGCAACTGTTCCTTCGCCTCGGGCGAGGTGGCGATGGGTTTCGGCCTCCTGACGCTGGCGCTGTTCGTTCGCCGGCGCCGCTGGATCGCGATGCTGCCGGGCCTGGGCCTCGGCATCGGCATGGCGGTCGCGCGCATGTCGGCCGGCGGGCACTTCCTCTCGGACTCGATCTTCGCCGGCCTGATCGCGAGCGCGACCGGCCTTCTCGTCTACTGGCTGGTCGTCCGGCCTCAGGCCGCGCGCGAATAGGCGCGCCGCTGCTCCGCCGGGACCGGCCGCATCGCCGTCAGCTCGACCATCAGAGTCTTCACCGCGTCGTCGTCGCCGGCCTTCCTCGCCGCGTCGACCAGCATCTGCCAGAGCACGTCGCGCTGCGCATGGCTGGCGCCGAGCCGCCAGAGCTCGTGGCGCACCGGCATCAGGCTGCCCATCACGTCCTTCCACTCGCCGCGGCGATGATGCACGGCGGCCCGGCAGGCCGGCACGGCGATGCCGGCGCCGACCGGACCCAGCGTCGCACCCTCGATCGCGCCGGCGCCCTCGATCAGGCGCGCCGCCGCCTCGAAGCGGCCGTCGGCGGCGAGCGCCATGGCGAAGTGCGGCAGCGTGAACAGGTTGGACCCGTCGCCGATGCGCGCCTCCGCCTTGTCCGCGAGCTCCTTCCAGCGCGATCCCACGTCGACGCCGAGATGCTCCAGCCGCCACAGCAGCGAGGCGGCGTTCTGCACGTCGATGTAGAGGTCGGGGATCGCCTGGATCAGCGGCGAGGCGTGGTCGCGGATCTTCGCGTCGTACCAGTCGAGGACGCCGTCGGTCCCGTCCTTCTCCAGCTGCAGCAGCGCGCGGTGCCAGGTCAGGTGGAAGGTGAAGTTGTTGGCGCCGGCATAGCAGCGCTCGTTGGCGTCGATCCATGCCATGCCGTCGGCGGCACGGCCCTGCATCT
>CAZZLX010000125.1:0-8430 GCA_964655235.1 uncultured Rhizobium sp. | reverse complement strand
TACCGCCTGCTCGACCAACGTTTCGACCGCATCGTCTCCGTGGGCATGTTCGAGCATGTCGGCGTGCGCCACTACCCGGAATTCTTCGGCAAGGTCGACAGCCTTCTCGAGAAGGACGGCGTCGCCCTCCTGCACTCGATCGGCCGCACCGACGGCCCCGGATTCACCAATCCCTGGATCCGGAAATACATCTTTCCCGGCGGCTACAGCCCGGCGCTGTCGGAAGTGCTGCCCGTCGTCGAGCAAACAGGCCTGATCGTCACGGACATCGAGATCCTCCGGCTACACTACGCGGAGACCTTGAAAACCTGGCGTCAGAACGTGTACGCAAACCGGGAGGAGATCCGCCGGCTGTACGACGACAGGTTCCTGCGCATGTGGGAGTTCTATCTCGTCGGCAGCGAGCTGAGCTTCAGACACGGATTCAACATCGTCTTCCAGATGCAGCTGGCCCATGACGTCGCCACCGTGCCGTTGACCCGCGACTACATCGCCGTGTCCGAACGCGAACAGGCTGCCGGCGCCTCGCCGCGACTCAAGGCCGCGTCCTGAAGCACTACGAACAAGGAGGGATCGTCATGAAGAACCTGATGTCGCGGATCGGTGTCGCCGCACTTCTCGCCGCCGGTTTCGGCCACCAGGCAATGGCCGCCGACCTGACCTTCTGGAGCTGGCGCCAGGAAGATCGCGCCGCCTATCAGGAGATCATCGCCGACTTCAACAAGCTGCACCCGGACGTGAAGATCAAGTTCGAGGCCTTCGAGCCGACGAGCTACAACACGATCCTCTCGACCGCGCTCGCCGGCGGCAAAGGCCCGGACATCATGCAGACGCGGGCCTATGGCGGCATCGAGGCGATCGCGAAGCCGGGCTACCTTCTGGCCCTCGACAAGGCGACGGTGCCCGAGCTCGACAACATTCCGGCCGATGCGCTCGCAGCCGAGACCATGCGCGAGGACGGCAAAATCTACGCCGTGCCATTCGCGACCCAGACCGTGCTGATCCTGTACAACAAGGATCTGTTCAAGACCCACGGCATCCAGGTGCCCGAGATCTGGGACGACCTGATCGCCGCGTCGAAGGCGCTCAAGGCCAAGGGCGTCCAGCCTTTCGCCAACGGCACCGCAACTGCCTGGCAGAACGAGATCCTGATGGGCGCGATCGCGCCCAGCATCTACGGCCCGCAGTTCAATGGCGACATCGTTGCCGGCAAGGCGACCTTCGAGGACAAGCGCTTCGTCGACGCGCTGGCGAAGATCGCCGAGCTCAAGGACTACTTCCCGCAAGGCTTCACCGGCGTCGACTACCCGACGATGCAGCAGCTCTTCATCTCGGGCCGCGCCGCCATGATCGCAGCAGGCTCCTTCGAGATCGCCAACTTCCGCCGCCAGAACCCGAAGCTCGACATCGGCGTGATGGCGACGCCGCCCGCGACCAAGGGCGCGCCTCGCCTCGTCTCGCTGTTCGTCGACGGCGGCTACGGCGTCAACGCCAAGAGCGAGCACAAGGCGGATGCGCTCAAGTTCATCCGCTACACGGCTTCGACGCGCTTCGGCGACCTCTTCGCCAACAAGCTCGGCAACATCTCGCCGATCAAGGGCGTCAAGATCGAGGACGGGTTGCTGGCCGAGGTCGCCAAGGCCAATGCCTCATCGACGCCCTACGTCATGCTTGTCAACTTCCGCTACCAGGAGCCGACCGGCTCGGCGCTGATCCAGGCCGCGGTCCAGAAGATGATGGCCGGCCAGGCGACGCCTGCCGAAGCCGGCGCCGAGGTCACCAAAGGCATCGCCACCTACTACAAGCCGTTCCAGAAGTAGACGACCGAGTTCGGCCCTGCTCGCGCCAGCGCGGGCGGGGCTCACTCGCGCGATGCCCCTTAATCTCCGCCGCCGGCTCTGGATCGCCGTCCTGCTCGCGCCGGCGCTTCTGCTGCTCGTCGGCTTCGTTACGCTGCCGATCCTGTCCGCCTTCGTGTACGCGTTCTACAAGTGGCAGGGCCTGGCTCGGATCGGCTTCGCCGGGTTCGACAACTTCCGGCTGATCCTGTTCCAGGAACCGTTCAGCACGCTCACCTGGAATGCATTCCTCCACAATGTCGTCGTCTTCGTGGCGCTGATGGCGGTGCAGAACGGCACCGCCTTCTTTCTCGCCTGGATGCTGTCGAAGGGCCTGAGGCTTCATCGCTTCCATCAGGTCTCGCTGTTCCTGCCGGTGATCCTTTCGACCGTGATCATCGGCTTCCTCTGGAAGCTGTTCCTCAATCCGCTGTTCGGCCTGGTGAATCAGGTGCTGATCGCGATCGGCCTCGCCTCATGGGCGCAGCCCTGGCTCGGGCAGCCATCGACGGCGCTGGCCTCGCTGATCCTGGTGAACGCGTGGCATTGGGTCGGATTCCCGACGCTGGTCTATCTCGCCGGCATGCAACGGATTCCGCGCGAGATCCTGGAAGCGGCCGAGATCGACGGTGCCGGCGAGTGGAAGCGGCTCACCAAGGTCGTCTGGCCGCTGGTCGCGCCGGCGACGACGATCGTCGTGATCCTGACCTTCATCGGCTCGTTCAACTGGTTCGAGCTGCCCTACATCATGTCAGGCCTCGAAGGGCCGCCCTTCCACACGACCGACGTGCTGGGCCTCTACTTCTACCGGACCGCCTTCGGCACAGTGTCGTCGGCGCTTCAGGATTTCGGCCGCGGCAGCGCGCTCGCGGTCCTCATCTTCCTCTTCATCCTCGCGATCTCCGCCTGGTGGATCAGGATCCTTCGCCGCCGCGAGGTCGAGTTCTGATGCTCAGGCCCTGGCAGGCGGCGATGTATCAGGCTTTTCTGGCGATGACGACGCTGCTGATGCTCTATCCGGTGCTGATCATGGCGCTGTCGGCCTTCAAGCCGACCGCCGAGATCTATGCCTCGCCCTTCGCTCTGCCGTCGGTCTGGAACCTCGCCAACATTGAGACGATCTGGCGCGAGACGCGGTTCCTCGCTTACCTCGGCAACTCGGTCCTGGTGACCGTCGGCTCGATCGCCCTGATGCTGGCCTCGGGCACGCTCGCCGCCTATGCGCTCGCCCGCTACGCCTTCCGCGGCAACGAGGCGATCTATCTCTTCTTCCTCGCCGGGCTGATGGTGCCGCTCAAGCTCGCGATCATCCCGCTGTTCATCGAGCTGAAGACCCTCGACCTGATCGACAGCCGGCTCGGCCTGGTCCTGGTATACGCGGCGATGGGGCTGCCTTCGACCGTCTTCATCATGACGGGGTTCCTGAAAGCCATCCCAGCCGAGCTCGAGGAGGCCGCGCGGATCGACGGCGCCAGCGAGGCCCGGATCCTCGGGCGGATCATGATCCCCCTCTCCCGCCCTGCCCTGGTCATCGCCGGCATTCACAACGCGGTGCCGACCTGGAACGACTTCTTCTTCCCGCTTGTTCTCATCCAATCGGATCACGCCAAGACGCTGCCGCAGGGGCTGACCGTGTTCATGGGTGAGTACTCTACCGACTGGGGGGTGCTGTTCGCCGGGCTGACCCTGTCGGCCCTGCCGCTGACGCTGGTCTACGTGGCGCTCTCGCGGCAGTTCATCGCCGGCCTCACCTCGGGCGCTGTCAAGGGATGAGCCTCCCCTTCCCGACGCCCGCGCTCGTGGTCTCCTGCCAGGCTCGCGTCGACAATCCGCTCCACGGCGAGATCTTCATGGCGGCGATGGCGCAGGCGGCCGAAGCCGGCGGGGCCATGGCGATCCGCGCCAATGGCCCGGAGAACGTCCGAGCCATCCGGGCCGCGACCCGGCTCCCGATCATCGGACTCAACAAGATCTACGACGACCATCCGGTCGCGATCACGCCAAGCCTCGAAGCCGCCCGCGCCGTCGCCGAGGCCGGGGCCGACATGATCGCGATCGACGCGACCTCCAGGCCTCGCGCCGGCGAACCGGTCGCCGACCTCATCCGCTGCATCCGCAACGACCTCGGAAAGCCGGTGCTCGCCGACGTCGACACGCTGGAGACGGCGATGACCGCGCTGGGTCACGGCGCCGACGCGATTGCGACGACGCTTGCCGGCTACACCGACGCCAGGGCCCGCTCGCCCGGGCCTGACCTCGACCTATTGCGCCAGATCATCGAGCATGCCCGCGTGCCCATTGTCGCCGAGGGGCGATTCTGGATGCCGGAGGAAGTCGCCCGGGCGTTCGAGCTCGGCGCCGCCGCCGTGGTGATCGGGACGGCGGTCACCAATCCGCGCGAGATCACGCGCCGCTTCGTCGGGGCTGTGCCGGGCAACGGGCGCTGATAGTCTCGTCTTCATGATCGGACTGGGTTTCGACGGCGGCGGCACCGGCGCCCGCTGGCGGCTGGCGGACGACAGCGGACGGATCCTCGGCGAAGGAACGCTGGGCCCGCTGACCGGGCACGTCTTCGATCACGCGGCACGTGCCGCGGCACAGGCGGCGATCACCGAGCTGCTGGTCCAGGTCCAGGCCGCGGGCGAGCCGGACCGCATCTGTGCGGGAATCACCGGGCTTTCGACCGGATCCGAGACCGCCGCGATGATGGCTGGATGGCTCGCAGGCGCTTTCCGGCTGGCACCGGAAGCGGTGCAGGTCGTCGACGACATGCGGATCGCCTACCGCTCGGCGTTCGAGCCGGGCGAAGGGATCCTGGTCTATGCCGGGACCGGTGCGGTCGCCTTCCATCTGGCACCGGACAGGAAGACTGAGCGTGCGGGTGGGCACGGCTACCTGATCGACGACGCCGGCGGCGGCTATTGGATCGGTCGCAGGGCGCTGGCCGCCCTGGTCCGCGCCCAGGACGAGGGCCGGGAAGCAGGGGCGCTCGGCCAGGAGCTCGGCAACGCGATGGGGGCGCTCGACTGGGAGCATGTGCGCCGCCACGTCTATGGCGGCGGGCGCGCCGCGGTCGCCGCCCTGACGCCGGCGGTCGCCAAGGCCGCCGCGCGCGACGACTCGGTCGCGACCGCGATCCTGAGCACGGCCGGCGAGGAACTGGCCAGGCTGGCGCGGGTGCTGATCCAGCGGCTCGGGCGCGAGCAGCCGGTGGCACTGGCCGGCGGGGCGTCGAGGGCGAGCCCGCTGATCTTCTCCCACTTCCGCGCGTCGCTGCCCCGCGACGCCCCGCTTCGGCACGTGACCCAGCCGCCGGTCGAGGTCGCGGCCCGCCTCGCCGCCGGGGGGCTCTCGGCCTAGGGTTGTCCTCGTGGCTTTCCTCAAGTCGTTCTTTGCCGGGATCGTCGTCCTCGCCGTCGCGATGCTGGCGAAGTCCGTGCTGGTGCGGGCGCTGCAGATGAATGCCGCCAGCGCCAGCCCGCCGCCGATAGGGACGCGCGCCGCCGCGCCGGCGGGCGACCGTGCGCCGGCGCCCGCTCGCTTTGACCCGCGCGCGCCGCCGCAGGGGCGGCACGACGAACCGGAGGACATGCTGGATGCGGTGATCAACGTCCGGCGCATCGAGGGCAAGATCAACGCCGCCTCGACCAAGCGGCTGGCCGAGCTGCTTCAGCGTCACCCCGACCTCGCCGCCCAGGCGATGCGACGCTGGCTGGCCCAGGGGAACGACTCCCGTTAAGGTGCGCGCCGGATGCTAGGCAAGAAGAAGAAATCGCCCGAAGAGCAGGCGAAGGAGATTGTCGACCGCCTGCGCGAGGCGATCGAGAACCCCGACAAGGAAAAGCTCGAGATCGGCCAGACAGGCATGTATCTCAGCGACTGGCAGAAGCTGGCGCGGGACGAGATCGCGTCTGCGATCCGCCAGACCCAGATGACGACCTCGATCAAGGAATCGATGAAGGCGTCCCGCATCGCCAAGCAGATGGTGCGGGCCGGATTCATGATCCTGTCCTCGGCCTTCGCCTTCCTGTCGTTCTGGGGCGGCGTCGTCTTCGTCGGCGCGCAGTATGGATGGACCTGGGGGGCGCTGGCCGCGGTCTCCGCCGCCGGCCTCGCCGTCACCTTCATCATTCTCGGCGTGACCCTCAAGGATCAGGACGCATGAGCCGCCTGAAGCCTGGCCCCCGCAACCTGATCACCGACGTCGACGGCATCCGCGTCGGCAACGCGGTCGACCAGAAGGCGTGGAGCGGATGCACCGTCGTGGTTCCGGACGAACGTGCGGTCGCCGGCGCCGAGGTCCGCGGCGGCGCTCCGGGCACGCGCGACATCAACGCCCTCGATCCCTCCTGCCGGGTCGACGCGGTCGACGCGATCGTGCTTTCGGGCGGGTCGATGTTCGGCATCGACGCGGCGGCTGGCGCCACCAACGTGCTGGCGGCGAGCGGGCGCGGCTACAAGATCAACACGGCGGTCGTGCCGATCGTGCCGGCGGCGATCCTGTTCGATCTGGTCAATGGCGGCGACAAGTCCTGGGGTGAGGATCCGCCCTATCGCCGGCTCGGCGCCGAGGCGACGCGCGCGGCCGCATTCGACTTCCCGCTCGGCAACGTCGGCGCCGGACTCGGCGCCAAGGCCGGGAAGCTCAAGGGTGGCCTGGGATCGGCCTCTCTGGTGTCTCCGGGCGGCATCCAGGTCGGCGCGCTGGTCGCGGTCAATTCCTGGGGCGAGACGGTGATGCCGGGCTCGCGTCATTTCTGGGCGTGGCCCTTCGAGCAGGACGGCGAGTTCGGCGGCCTCGGCGCGCCGACGCTGGCAGGATCGCTGGACCTGGAGATGCCGCGTCCGCCGCTGCCGCCCTCGCCGGCCGCCAACACCACGATCGCGATCGTCGCGACCAACGTGAAGCTCGACAAGGGAGAGGCGCGGCGGGTCGCGCTGATGGCCGACGACGGCCTCTCGCGTTCGATCCGCCCGGTCCATACGCCGTTCGACGGCGACACGGTTTTCGCGGTCTCGACCGGAAAGCTGCCGCTGGGCGATCTCGGCATGCTGACCCTGATCGGCCACATGGCCGCCGACTGCCTTGCCCGGGCGGTCGCCCGCGGCGTCTACCACGCCGAGACGCTGGGCCGCTTCCCGGGCTGGAAGACGCTCTAGGACGCCAGGTGCGTCCCGCGCGGCCTTCGCCGCATGACGTTCTCTATCGCGTGACCCGACCGGAAAAACCGTTGTTTTCTCGGCCCTCCCTCTTGCCTGGGGGCGGCCGATGGGCGAGCATTTGCCTTGTATCCTCGGCGCCTCTCGGGAAGGAAAGAAAGTCAGATGCGCAAGCCCTCGCTGTTCGCGGCCGCGTTCGCGTCCGCCATGCTCGCCGCCGCCGGCGCGCACGCCCAGAAGGACTCGATTACGCTCAGCATGGCGCTCGAGCCGCCGCATCTCGATCCGGTCCTGAGCCCGGCCGCGGCAATCAAGGAAATTCTCTACACCAACGTCTACGAGGGCCTGACGCGCCTCGACCGCAAGAGCCTGGTCCAGCCGGCGCTGGCGACCGAGTGGACGCTCTCGCAGGACGGCCTCACCTACACCTTCAAGCTGCGCCGCGGCGTGAAATTCCATGACGGCACCGAGCTGACCTCGGCCGCGGTCGCGCAGTCGCTGGCGCGCACCACCTCGGCCGACAGCGCCAACCCGAAGAAGTCGATGCTGACCGACAACGGCATGGAAGTGGAGACGCCCGACCCGGGCACGGTCGTGATCAAGCTGAAGAAGCCGGTCGGCCTCGTGCCCTATCTCGTGGGCATGGGCGAGGCCGTCGTCGTCGCGCCGGGCGCGATCGCGGACGCGAAGGCGAAGCCGGTCGGCACCGGCCCGTTCAAGTTCGTGCGCTGGAACAAGGGCGACCGCCTCGAGATCGAGAAGAACCCCGATCACTGGAACGCCGCCAACATCAAGCTCAACAAGGCGACCTTCCGCTTCATCCCGGATCCGGCCGCGACCGTGGCGGCACTGCTCGCCGGCGACGTCGACGCCTCGCCGAACACCGGCGCCGGCGACGCGCTCGATCGCCTCAAGGCCGATCCCAAGCTCAAGGTCGTGGTCGGCAACACCGAAGGCGAGACCATCCTCGCCATGAACAACAAGAAGGCGCCGCTCGACGACGTCCGCGTGCGCCGCGCGATCAGCCACGCGATCGATCGCAAGGCGATCATCATCGGCGCCGCCGGCGGCACCGCGACCGCGATCGGCTCGCACTTCTCGCCGAACCATCCGGCCTATGTTGACCTGACCGGCGTCTATCCTTACGACCCGGCGAAGGCGAAGGCGCTGCTGGCCGAGGCCGGCAAGACCAACCTGACGCTGTCGCTCCGCCTGCCGCCCCCGGCCTACGCGCAGCGCGGCGGCGAGCTGATCGCGGCGATGCTGGAGCAGGTCGGCGTCAAGGCGCAGATCGAGCAGCTGCAGTTCCCGCAGTGGCTCGAGCAGGTGTTCAAGAACAAGCAGTTCGACCTGACGATCATCAGCCATACCGAGCCGCTCGACATCAACATCTACGCCGACCCCAACTACTACTTCCAGTACGGCAAGCCCG
>CAZZLX010000124.1:0-8472 GCA_964655235.1 uncultured Rhizobium sp. | reverse complement strand
GCCGTCGTCTACGACGCGCTGGTCGACGAGCGGGCTCTCGCCCTCGCACGGCCCGGCGCCGTGCTCGAGTTCGCCGGCAAGCGCGGCGGCAAGCCGTCGCCGAAGCAGCCCGACATCTCCCAGCGCCTCGTCCAGCTCGCCCGCGAAAACAAGCGCGTGCTCCGCCTCAAGGGCGGCGATCCTTTCGTCTTCGGCCGCGGCGGCGAGGAAGCGCTGACGCTGGTTGCCGCGAAGGTGCCGTTCCGCGTCGTTCCCGGCATCACCGCCGGCATCGGCGGCCTCGCCTATGCCGGCATTCCGGCGACCCATCGCGACGTCAACGAGGCGGTGACCTTCGTCACCGGCCACAACGTCTCGGGCGAGGTGCCGGACGGATTGAACTGGGCGGCGCTCGCCGCGGGCGCGCCGGTGCTCGTGTTCTACATGGCGCTCAAGCATCTGCCGCAGATCCGCGACCGCCTGATCGAGGCGGGACGTCCGGCCGACGAGCCGGCGGCGGTGGTGAGCCATGCCGCGACCGAGAAGCAGCGCACGCTGGTGACGTCGCTCGCGCGGTTGGTCGAGGATGCGGAGGCCGCGAAGATGGAGCCGCCGGCGGTCGTCGTCGTCGGGCCCGCGGTGAAGCTCGCCTCCGGCCTCGACTGGCTCGGCGCGATGGGCGGCCGTGCGCTGGATCCCGATCCGCTGAACCTCAAGATACGCCGCGAGGCCAGCTGATGCTCAAGGATTACCGGATCCGCGCGGCGATCATCCTGATCGCCGCGGCGCTGATCGGCGGCACCGCGCTTCTGGTCTCGTGGATGCGTGCGCCCGAATACGCGGGCTCGCATATCGGCGGGCCGTTCACGCTCACGGACCAGACCGGCAAGCGCGTCACTGAGCAGGATTTCCGCGGCAAGCTCGCGTTGATCTATTTCGGCTTCGTCTTCTGTCCCGATGCCTGCCCGACCGCGCTCAGCGCCATGACCGACGCGATCGAGGCGCTCGGCCCCGCCGGCGAAGACGTGACGCCGGTCTTCATCACGGTCGATCCCGAGCGCGACACGGTCGCGGTGATGAAAGACTACGCCGAGGCTTTCCATCCGCGCCTCATGGCGCTGACCGGCTCGATGGAGGAGATCTCGAAGGTCGCGAAGGAGTATCGCGTCTACTTCAAGAAGGCCGCCGAGACCGGTCCGAACGAGTATCAGGTCGACCACTCCTCGATCGTCTTCCTGATGGGGCGCGACGGCCGCTACCTCACGCACTTCACCCACATGACGCTGCCCGACCAGATGGCGGCGGAGATCAAGAAGCGCCTGTGAGCGCGCCCCGGAGCGCACGCGGCCTCATCGTCGCGGCCGCGGCCTCGGGCTCCGGCAAGACGACGCTGACGCTGGCGCTGCTCAGGCTTCTCGCGCGATCGGGCTCCAGGATCGCGTCGGCGAAAGCTGGACCTGACTACATCGACCCGGCCTTCCATGCGGCGGCGAGCCGCCGCGCCTGCCTCAACCTCGATGCCTGGGCGATGCGGAAGGAAACCCTCGCGGCGACGCTGTCGCTGCTCGAGCAGGATGCCGATCTCATCGTCTGTGAAGGCGTTATGGGGCTCTTCGACGGCATCGGCGCCGACGGCGCGGGCTCAACCGCCGAGCTAGCTGCGATCACCGGCTGGCCGGTGGTGGTCGTGCTCGATGTCGGCGGGCAGTCGGCGACCGCGGCGGCGGTGCTCGCCGGCCTCGCGCGTCATCGCAGCGACGTGTGCGTCGCCGGCGTGATCCTGAACCGCGTCGGCTCCGACGCGCATGGCGAGACGATCGCGGAGGCGATCCGGCATGCGCTTCCCGAGGTCACGGTGCTGGGCGCGATCCGGCGATCGCCGTCGCTGGCACGGCCCGAACGCCATCTCGGCCTAGTGCAGGCGCGCGAGCAGGAGGATCTCGAGACCTTCCTCGATCGCGCTGCCGAGACGGTGGAGGCCGCGCTCGACATCCCGGCGCTGATCGCGCTGGCGAAGCCCGCCACGATCGCCGCTGCCTCGATGGGCCCGGGCGTGCCGCCGCTCGGCCAGCGCATCGCGCTCGCCGACGATCCCGCCTTCGCCTTCTCCTATGCGGGCATGCTGATCGGCTGGGCGAAAGCCGGCGCCGAGATCCTGCCCTTCTCGCCGCTCGCCGACGAAGCGCCCGACGCCGCGGCCGACGCGGTGTTCCTGCCCGGCGGATATCCGGAGCTGCATGCGGGCCGGCTCGCGGCGAATGCGTGCTGGAAGCGGGGCCTCGCCGAGGCGGCGGGGCGGGGGGCCGCCATCTACGGCGAATGCGGCGGCTACATGGCCCTCGGCCAAGGCCTCGTCGATGCATCCGGCGCGCGGCACGCGATGGCGGGGCTGCTTCCGGTCGAGACGTCCTTCGCCGCGCGCAAGCTGCATCTCGGATATCGCGAGATCGAGGCCGTGGCGGCAACGCCGCTCGGTCCCGCCGGCGCCGGCTTCCGCGGCCACGAGTTCCACTACGCCAGCGAGACCGGAGGCACCGGCGATCCGTTGCTCCGCGCCGCCGATGCGCGCGGCCGCGACCTGGGCGCGCTCGGCCGCCGCCAGGGCTCGGTCTTCGGATCCTTCCTTCATCTGATCGACCGGCGCTGATCGATCGGCAGTCAATTCAATGGATTAGCCCTTTGCCGTCTTGATTTATTCAACCATGTAGTTGAATAATAACACTATGAATCTCGACCACACCCTCCTGGCGCTGGCCGATCCAACCCGGCGCGCCATCCTCGCCCGGCTCGCAGTCGGGGAGGCGCGGGTGACCGAGATCGCGCGGCCATTCGGAATGTCGCTCGCCGCCGTCTCCAAGCACATCCAGGTGCTGGAGCGGGCGGATCTCGTGGTCCGCCGCCGCCGGGGCCGCGAGCACCTGCTGTCTTTCAACCGGAAACCGCTCGATGCCGCGACGCATTGGATGGAGAACCAGCGCACCCTTTGGGCGGCGCGGCTGGAGACGCTGGAGCAGCTCCTGACCGAGGAGGATCGCGCATGACCGAGGCCGACCGCCCGATGGTCCGCGTCGAGAAACGCTTCGCCCAGTCCCCCGAGCGCGTCTTCGACGCCTTCCTCGACCCCGCGAGGGCGAAGAGGTTCCTGTTCGCGACCAGGACCGGAACCATGGTCAAGGCCGAGATCGACGCACGGCCCGGCGGCGGCTTCATCTTCGTCGATCGCCGTGACGGCCAGGACATCGAGCATGTCGGCACGTACCTGGAGATCGAGCGGCCGCGCCGGCTGGTCTTCAACTTCGCGGTGCCTGCCTTCTCGGCCGAGCGCACGCGCGTCACGGTCGAGATCGCCCCCGATGGCGAGGGCTCCCGGCTGACGCTCGTGCACGAGGGCGTGCTGCCGGACTACGCGGAGAAGACTCGCCAGGGCTGGGATACGATCCTGGATGGGCTCGCGGCGGTGCCCTGACCCGGCGTCCGCGGGCCAGCCGTAAACCATCCATTAACCCGTCGAGGCCGAGACTGGCGAAGCCGTGATAGGTGGCGGACGGCGGCCGTGCTACCTTCGGTTGGTCTTTGTTCCCGAGCAGACTAGAAGCCTTGAGCACCCCACCTTTCCGTCCTGGCTCGCCGGTCGCGACCTCGTTAAGGCCGCTGGTCGATCTGCACCGGGAGGCGGCGATCGTCGTCGATGCCAACGCGGCAATCCTCGCCGCCAACGCGCGGGCGGCCGTGACGCTCGGTGCCTACAGCAATTCCGGGACGCTGTTCGACCTCGTCGCCGAGACGCCCGAGGAAGTGGTCGATCTGCTAGCCCATGTGATCGACGGGCCGGGTACGGTGCCGATCGGTATCACGCTCCGCCGCGACGGGCGCATGGAGCCCCGCATCCTGCGCGGCGCCGGCATCGGCACGCATGACGGGCGCCGCATCTGCCTGCTCGTGATGTCGACCGCGCTCGCCGACGCGCCCTGGGACGAGCAGTCGCTGCGCGAGAAGGCCGCCGACCTGTCGCGCCTCAACGCGCAGCTGATCGAGGCCAAGCAGCGCGCCGAGGAAGCCAACCACAGCAAGACCGAGTTCCTGGCGCGCGTCAGCCACGAGCTGCGCACGCCGCTGAACGCGATCATCGGATTCTCAGAGATGATGTCGCAGGGCATGTTCGGCGCGATCGAGCCGCCGCGCTATGCGGGCTACGTGCGCGACATCCTGGTCAGCGGCCGGCACCTGCTGGAGCTCGTCAATGACGTGCTCGACCTCTCGAAGATCGAAGCCGGCAAGATGACCCTGCGCGAGGCCGAGATCGACCTCGCGGTGTTCGTGCCCCAGATCCTGCGCCTGGTCGAGAAGGCGGCGGCCGAGAAGCAGCTCGCGCTCGAGGTGAACCTGGCGCCGGACCTTCCCAGCCTCACCGCGGACCAGCGCGCGGTCCGCCAGATGCTGCTTAACCTGCTTTCGAACGCGATCAAGTTCACGCTGCCCGGCGGCAGCGTCGGCCTCTCGATCGCGATGGCGAACGGGCGCCTGACGATCGCGATCGAGGACACCGGCATCGGCATCGCGCCCGAGAACATCGCCGGCTGCTTCCGGCCCTTCGACCAGGTCGACAACGTGCTGACCCGCCGCTTCGAGGGCTCGGGCCTCGGGCTCGCGATCACCAAGGCGCTGATCGAGCTCCATGGCGGCGAGATCGGCCTCACCTCGACGGTCGGCGTCGGCACGAAGGTGACGCTGATATTCCCCGGCGACCGCGCCGGCACCGACGCGGCGTTGATCGGCTAGCGTCAGACGTGGACGTGCCGGCGCTCGGCTTCCGGGATCCGGCGGACGATCAGGCGATACGAGGCGAAGGTCGCGAGGCCCATCAGGCAGACGAAGCCCGCGAGCGCGCGCGGCGTGCCGTCGAAAGCGAGCGCCACCGCCATGCCGAGCGTGGCGCTGGTCAGCGACTGGAAGAAGCCGATCAGCGACGAGGCGGTGCCGGCGACCTTCGGGAACGGCGTCAGTGCGCCCGCGATGGCCTGCGGGCCGGAGACCGAGAAGAAGCACATGAAGATCATCATCGGCCCGATCAGGGTCGCCACATGCACGATGCCGGCGAAGGCGAAGATAGCGAGCAGTGTGCCGCCGACGGCGACGCCGGCGGTGCCGATCTCGAGCGTGCGGTCGAGGCCGAAGCGCGCGCTGAGCCGGCCCGAGATCGTGTAGCCCGTGAGCGCGCCGACGGCGATCGCACCGAACACGGCACCGAAGTATTCCGTGGGCACGCCCAGCACCTGGATCACGACGAAGGCGACGCCGGAGAGATAGGCGCCGAGCCCGCCGAACAGGCTGCAGTTGATCAGCATGTATCCCACGAAGACGCGGCTCTTCAGCAGCTTCGCGGCGGTCTCGAGGATGCGGCTGGGCTTCAGCGCCTGGCTATCCTTCTCGCTCACGGACTCGCCGAGGAACAGGGTGACGAGGACCAGCAGCGAGAGCCCGTAGGCCGTGACGAACACGAAGCTGGCGCGCCAGCCGAAATGCGCCTGCAGCAGGCCGCCGATGATCGGCGCCAGGATCGGGCCGATCGACAGCACCATGCCCATCAGCGCCAGCATGCGCCCCGCCGCCTCGCGCTCGTGCAGGTCGCGCACCATCGCGCGCGCCAGCACCGGGCAGCAGATCGAGCCGAACACCTGCAGGAAGCGCGCGGCGATCAGCTGCTCGATCGACTGCGCGAACATGCAGGCGGCCGAGGAGACCACGTACAGGGCGAGACCGGCGATCAGCAGCGGCCGGCGGCCGAAGCGGTCCGACAGCGGCCCGTAGAAGAGCTGGCCGACCGCGCCGCCGAGGAACGCGAGGCTCAAGGTCAGCTGCACCATCGCCATATCGACCGCGAAGTGCTCGCGAATCGCCGGCATCGAGGGAAGATAGGTGTCGGTGGTGAACGGCCCGACCGCGGTGAGCAATCCCAGCAGCAGGACGAGAAGGCGGCTGTCGCGGTGGAGCATCAGGCGGGAAGCGCCGCGGTGATGATGATCTCGACCAGGTCGCCCTCCGGCATCACCGACTGGACGAAGGAGCGCACCGGGCCGAAGCCGTCCGGCATCCAGGATGCCCAGGCGCGGTCGAACTCCGGCTTCTTGTCGTGGTCGGTGACGACGATCTCCGCCTTGACGATGCGCGTGCGGTCGAGGCCTGCGTCCTTGAGGTAGCGGTCGATCACGCCGAGCGCGCCCAGCGTCTGGCCCGAGATGTCGAGCGACTTGTCGGGTGACGTCGCGACCGCCCAGAGGAATCCGCCGCCGCCGGGAAGGCGGTAGATCGCGACCGACGACTTGCTCGGCAACGTCTTGTTCGGGATGCGCGTGATGTCGGACATGGATAGGTCTCGGGGGAAGGGAGGGCGGAGTGTAGACGATTTTTGTAACCCTCCCCGTCTGCTTCGCAGCCGAGGGAGAGGATACGAGGCCGCGTGCGCCGGGAGAGGGGACACGAGCCGGTAACATCGCTGAGACATGAACGGCCGTGCCTTGTACGGGCAGACCTGCTGGCGCAGCATTCTTCCGAGGTTTCCGCCGCAAGGAGCCATCCATGATCGCCCGCACCCTGCTCGCGCTGGCCGCAGCGCTGCTCGCCTCGTCCGCGATCGCTCAAGTCCCGGAGCCCGGCCCGAGCGATATCGCCGGCGTGGTCACCGGGCCGAACGGACCCGAGGCAGGGGTCTGGGTGATCGCCGAGGCCGACGGCTTGCCGACCAGGTTCGCGCGCATCGTCGTCACCGACGACCAGGGCCGCTACCTGATCCCCGACCTGCCGCAGGCGACGTACTCGGTCTGGGTGCGCGGATACGGCCTCGTCGACTCCGCCAGGCAGACGGCCGAGCGCGGTCGCAGCCTGGCGCTGACCGCGACGCCGGCGCTGGACGAGAAGACCGCGGCCAAGGTCTATCCGGCGATCTATTGGTACGCGATGCTGAAGATCCCGCCGGAGAGCGAGTTCGGCGGCAAGGGCGACATCCCGGACGGCGTGACGCGGGCCGGCTGGCTGATGGCGATGAATAGCAACGGCTGCATAGGCTGCCACCAGCTGGGCCAGCTCTCGACGCGGACCTTCCCGGAGTCGCTCGGCAAGTTCGCCAGCCACGAGGATGCGTGGATCCGCCGCGTGCAGTCGGGCCAGGCGGGCGAGCAGATGGTCAACCAGCTCGCCGGCAATCTCGGCGGTGCGCCCTTCAAATACTTCGCCGACTGGACCGAGCGCATAGCCAGGGGCGAGCTGCCGCACGCGAAGCCAAGGCGCCCCGAAGGCGTCGAGCGCAACATCGTCGTCACCTCGTGGGCGTGGGGCGACGAGAAGAAATACCTGCACGACCTGATCGCCTCCGACCGGCGCGTACCCACGGTCAACTCCTACGGCAAGCTCTATGGTTCGCCCGAATACGCCGGCGCCGTGTTCCCGATCCTCGATCCGACGACGCATACGCCGTCGAACTTCCGCGCCCCGGTGAAGGACGACACCAAGGAAGCGCTCGGCCCCGGCCATGCGGCGAGCGACACGGTGCTGGCGCCGTCGCCCTACTGGGGCGAGGAGAAGATCTGGGACACCAAGACCAACAACCACAACGGCATGATCGACCGGAACGGGAAGGTGTGGTTCGCCGCGCGTTTCCGCGAGGCGGGGAACCCGGCCTTCTGCAAGCGCGGCTCCGAGCATCCCTCGGCCAAGCTGTTCCCGCTCGAGCGCACCAACCGCCAGGTCGCGATCCTCGATCCGACGACGATGGCGTACCGCTTCGTCGATACCTGCTTCGGCACTCATCACCTGCAGTTCGGCTACGACGCCGACGACACGCTGTGGACCTCGGGCGGCGGGCCGGTGCTGGGCTGGATCAACTCGAAGGTGCTGGTCGAGACCGGCGACGTCGAGAAGGCCCAGGGCTGGACCGCGTTCGTGCTCGACACCAACGGCAACGGCAGGCGCGACGACTATGTCGAGCCGGACCAGCCGCTCGATCCGGCGAAGGACAAGCGCTACGGCGGCGGCTTCTACGCGGTGATGCCGAGCCCGGTCGACGGCTCGATCTGGGGCGCCCAGGCGGCCTTCGGCCCGGGCGGACGTCCGGGCGCGGTGATCCGCGTCGATCCCGGTCCCAATCCTCCGTCGACCGCACTCACGGAAGTCTACTTCCCGCCGGCGCCCGGCTTCGGCATCCGCGGCGGCGACATCGACAAGGACGGCGTCGTCTGGGTGTCGATGGCGAGCGGCCATCTCGGCAGCTTCGACCGCCGCAAGTGCAAGGTGCTGAACGGGCAGACCGCGACCGGCGACCACTGCCCCGAAGGCTGGACCTATCACCAGTATCCGGGCCCGGGCTTCGAGGGCATCGGCGAGAACTCGGCAGAGTCGAGCTACTACACCTGGGTCGACCAGCACGACACCTTCGGGCTCGGCAGGAACGTGCCGATGTCGACCGGCAATCTCAACGACGGCATCGTGGCGCTCAAGGAC
>CAZZLX010000123.1:0-8556 GCA_964655235.1 uncultured Rhizobium sp. | reverse complement strand
GACGTGCCGATGAGCGAGACCTTCCGCGGCGTGATGCCCTATCTCTGCGCCGACGCCGTCCGCGTCTTCTACCTGGTGGCTTTCCCGAGCATATCGCTATGGCTCGTCCGGCTTCTCGATTGACCGGCAAGATTCCGAGCGAAGGCCTGCTGCCGGAGCTGCTGGGCTATCACCTGAGGCGCAGCCAGCTCGCGGTCTTCGCCGATTTCGAGCGCGCGATGTCCGGCCTCGACCTCACGCCCGGCCAGTTCGGCGTGCTCGCTCGCGTCGCCGCCAATCCCGGCCTGACGCAAAGCTCGCTCGGCCGCGCCATCGGGCTCGAGCGTTCGACCGTCGTCTCGGTCATCGACAAGCTCGAGCGTCGAAAGCTGATGGTGCGCGGCGAGGCTGAAGGCGATCGCCGCGCCAATGCGCTGGTCCTGAGCGACGAGGGACAGAAGCTGTTCCGCGAGGCGACGCGCCGGGTGCGGATGCACGAGCGCCGCATCGCGCGCCATCTCTCCCCGGCCGAGACCAAGAGCCTCGTCGCGCTCCTGAAAAAGATGCGCGGGGTCTAGCCGCGCTTCTGCCTGTACTCGGTCTCGAGCGATTCCATCAGGCGGGCTAGTTCGGCGCGGACCTGAGCCTCGTCGCAGCCCATCAGGATCGCGTCCTCGAGCGTGTCCTTGGCGAGCTGGCGCAGCTCGCCGAAGTTCTGGCTCATCACCTTGATCTTCTCGACGCAGGAGACGACTCCGCCTTCGGGCGTCCGCCACACCACCGCATCGCTGTCGTAAGGTTCCCAGCGTTCGGCCATGACGCCTCCCTGGTTCCGGTTCGAAGCCTAGCACCGGCGGGGTTTCCGCGCATGCGACCGGTGGTCGCCGAAATCCCCGTTTTCGGCAACCCCCGACCCTGTTGCGGGTTGCCCGGGCCGGGATCATACTTGGCTCCGCCATGCGCTTCCTGAGGCTCGCCCTCGTCCTCCTTTTCTTCGGCCTCGCCGCCGCTCCGGCCTATGCCGGCCCGCGCGAGGACCAGCTCGACAAGATGTTCGCGAGGCTCAAGGAGACGCCGTCGGAGACCGAGGCCTCGGCCATCACCCAGGCGATCTGGATCCTGTGGACGACGTCGGACGATTCCAACGTCAACGACATGATGCGCCGCGGCATCCGCCTGATGAACGCCCAGAACTACGACGAGGCGCTCTCGATCTTCGACCGCATGGTCAAGTACGCGCCGGAGTTCGCCGAGGGCTGGAACAAGCGCGCGACCGTCCACTACATGCTGGGCAACTTCCCCGAGTCGGTCGCCGACATCCGGAAGACCCTGGCACTCGAGCCGCGCCACTTCGGCGCGCTGTCGGGGCTCGGCATGATCAACATGGAGCTCGACCGCCAGCCGGACGCGCTCAAGGCCTTCGAAGAGGCGCTCAAGGCCAACCCGTATCTGCCGGGTGCGCGCCAGCAGATCCAGGAACTCAAGAAGAAGATACAGGGCTCCCCCACGTGACCGGCTTCGATCTGATCATCCACGGCGGCCATGTGGTCACGCCGGCGGGCGTGCTCGCCATCGACATCGGCGTGAAGAACGGCAAAATCGCGGCGATCGGCCAGCTCTATCCCGACCAGGGCGCGGCCGACATCGACGCGACCGGCCTCTTCGTGCTGCCGGGCATCATCGACACCCAGGTGCATTTCCGCGAGCCGGGCGCCACGCACAAGGAAGACCTCAACACCGGGACGCGCGCCGCGGTGCTGGGCGGCGTCACCTCGGTCTTCGAGATGCCGAACACCAATCCGCTGACGCTGACCGCGGCGGACCTGCAGGCCAAGTTCGACGCCGCCAAGGGCCGCGCCTGGTGCGACCATGCCTTCTTCATCGGCGGCGCGGCCGAGAACGCTGACAAGCTGCACGAGCTCGAGCGCATTCCCGGCTGCTCCGGCGTGAAGGTGTTCATGGGCTCGTCGACCGGCAACCTGCTGGTCGAGGACGACCCGACGCTGGAACGCATCATCCGCAACGGCAACCGCCGCATGGCGGTGCATGCCGAGGATGAGCCGCGGCTGAAGGAGCGCAAGCACATCGCCGAGGAAGCGGCGCATCCGCGCGCGCACCACATCTGGCGCGACGAGACCGTGTGCCTGAAGGCGACGCAACGCGTCGTCGGTCTCGCTCGCAAGTACGGCCGCCGCGTTCACGTGCTGCACGTGACGACCGCCGAGGAGATGGAGTTCCTCGCGCAGAATAAGGACATCGTCACCGTCGAGGTCACGCCGAACCACCTGACCCTGGTCGCGCCCGACTGCTACGAGAAGCTCGGCACGTGCGCGCAGATGAACCCGCCGGTGCGCGAGCAGCGCCATCAGAACGGGCTCTGGCGCGCGATCGCCGAAGGCGTGGTCGACGTGATCGGGTCCGACCACGCGCCGCATACGCTGGAGGAAAAGGCGAAGACCTATCCGGCCTCGCCGTCCGGCATGCCGGGCGTGCAGACGACGCTACCGCTGCTGCTGACCGCGGCCTATCACGGCAAGCTGTCGCTGGAGCGCGTCGTCGATCTCCTCTGTCACGGGCCGCAGCGCATCTACCAGATCGCCGGCAAGGGCCGCATCGCGCGCGGCTACGATGCCGACTTCGCGCTGGTCGACTTGCAGGCGTGGCGCGAGCTCAAGGACGAGGACATGGGCACCAAGGTCGGCTGGACGCCTTTCGCCGGGTCGCGCGTCTGCGGCGTGCCCAAAGTCACCATCGTCCGTGGCAACGTCGTGATGCGCGACGGCGAGCTGATCGGCACGCCGCTCGGCCAGCCCGTCCGCTTCGCCGAGACCTTCGCGCCGGCGTGAGCGCGGTCCGGGTCGTTCTCCTCAACGGCGTCGGCAGCGTCGGCAAGAGCTCCATCGCCCGGGCGCTGCAGGCGATCGCCTCGCAGCCGTTCATGCACGTGCAGATGGACGCGTTCATCGAGATGCTGCCGAAGGCCTATCTCGATCACCCCGACGGGCTGACGTTCAAGACGGTGGAGGAGAAGGGCAGCCCATTGGTAGCGATCGGCAGCGGCCCCGTCACGGCACGCGCCTTCCGCGGCATGCGGCACGCGATCGCAGCGATGGCGGCCGAGGGCAACGACCTGATCGTCGACGACGTCCTGATCGGCGGCGCCGACGAGTACGACCGCCTGCTCTCAGGATTCCGCTTCTACAAGGTCGGCGTCTTCGCGCCGCTGGATGTGCTCGAGGCGCGGGAGGCACAACGCGGCGACCGGATGATCGGGCTCGCGCGCTGGCAGTTCGATCGCGTCCACACGGGCATCCGCTACGATCTCGAGGTCGATGCGTCTACGGCGACGCCCGAGGCGTGCGCGGCGTTGATCAAGGAACGCTTCGGTCTCTAGGCCTTGCGCTTCAGCGCCTTCGCCGAGGCCTCCCAGTGATCGGGATGGACCCAGGCCTTCACGAAGGCGTCGGTCTCGGCGGCATCGACGGCGCCTCGAAGCTGCGCATCGCAGGCCCGGGCGATCGACTTGAAG
The DNA here is from genome assembly GCA_964655235.1 of uncultured Rhizobium sp. Lineage (GTDB taxonomy): Bacteria > Pseudomonadota > Alphaproteobacteria > SHVZ01 > SHVZ01 > SHVZ01. The sequence continues at coordinate 5,048 of CAZZLX010000123.1, read as the reverse complement.
CCCCGCAGGACATGCGCGCTCTGCTTCAGCATCGGCGCTAAGAGCGTCTCGACGGCGGCGCCGGCATCGTCGGCGACCGCATCGGCGAGCCCGAGGGAGGCAGCATCCCCGGCCGAAAGGATCTCGGCACCGGCGAGCAGCCTGAGCGCGGTCGACGAGCCAACCCGCCGGATGAGGTCGTAGCCGCCGCCCCATCCCGTGGTGAGGGAAAGCTTCGCCTGCAGGAACCCGAGCCGCGCATGCGCCGCCATCGCACGGAGGTCGCAGGCCAGCGCCAGCTCGGCGCCGCCCCCGAGCGCATCGCCGTTGAGGCTGGCGATCACCGGCGCCGGAAAATCGCGCACCGCCTGCAGCGCGGCCTTGGCCTCGATCGAGAAGGCTTTCGCCTCGTCCGGGTCGCGCACCGCCTCCAGCTCTCTCAAGTCGCCGCCGGCGGCGAAGCACTTGTCGCCGGCACCGCTCAGAACCGCTGCCTTGATCGCCTCGTCCTTCGCGTGATTGCCGAAGGCGAGATGTATCTCCGCCAGCACTGCCCTCGACAGCGCGTTGCGCTTCTCCGGCCGGTCGATGACGACGCTGAGCACATCGCCGCGTCGCGAGACGATCAGATGAGGCATCACGCGGTCCTGTAGAGCATCGGCGGCGGCGGTTCCGGTCGTCCCTCGATCGGCAGCGGTGCGCGGTCGAGGAAGCCGGGATTGCGGTCGACGAAGGCCTTGGCGAGGCGCGATCCAGGCAGGTCCATCGCCCAGTAGCGATCCTCCGGATAAGGACCGCCGACGGCTTCGCGGCGACGGCCCTCTTCCTCGTTCAGCTGCTCGAACCGACCCGGTGGCCCCGGGGGCCTGCCGAGAGTCTCGATGAACTCGGCGCAGGCCTCCTCGATCGCCTCCGGCTCGGCCTCGGTCATGCGTAGCCCGACCCCGTCGAGCTGGTCGCCGTGCCAGAGGCAGGTGAGGCGCCGCTCCAGGATCTCGGCGAAGTCGAGCGCGCGGCCCGTCGCGATCTCCTCGATCCGCTTCGGCAGCAGCAGGTGACCGGTCTCGAGCTCGGCGAAGTCGCTGATGTAGCCGTTGATGCCGAAAAGCGGACGGCCGAAGGCGCGGCCGATGTCGGCGGGCCCCGAGAAGCACTGGATCAGGAACGCCGACCGCGCGATCGCCCAGACATCGAAGAGCGGGCTGCGATCGGCCAGATGCGCGACGTCGTGGATGTGCGGTCCGGTGACCGGCAGCGGCGGCATCGAGGCGTCGCCGATCCGCACGACCGAATAGCCGAGACGGACCAGCATCTCGATCGCCGGCGTGTAGCTGGCGATCGTGCAGTCGCGGAAGCGGTTGAAGGCATGCTGCTCGTTGTAGCCCGGCGAGCGGGCGTGCAGCACGACCAGCGGCCGGGCGAGGTCGATGCCGGCGCGCTCGGCGGCGAGGCGTCCCTCGTGCTCTTCCTCATCGGACAGCGTGAGCGTCGCCTGCTGCGGTCGGCCGCGATGGGCGTGGTGATAGATCTCGCTCGCGAGCCGCGACGCGCCGCCGAAGACGACATGGAGGTCGGCGAAGTCGAAGCGCGACTGGTCGTGGAACAAGGTCGAAGCGACGCGGAAGAGGATCTGCGGATCGAGCTTGAGGTCGTCGACCACCTCGAGCCCGCGCATGGCGAGCGATGCCATGCGCGAGTTCATCCGGTGCGAGAGCGGCAGCGGCAGGAAGAAGACCTGGTGCGTCGACGCCGGGAACAGGGTGCGGAGGATGTGGGGGTCGAACCAGATATGGCCGATGAAGTCGACGCCGGGGAAGGGATAGACGACCGGCTTGCGTCCGTCGCGCCGGGGCGTGATCGCGCGGCGGGCAGCGGCGACGAAGGCGCCGATCTCCTGGTAGCTGACGTTGCGTGAGTTGGCGAAGGACGGCGGCAAGTTGGGGCTAGCTCTGGCGCTTGGCCGGGACGGAAAGCAGCAGGGCGAGACCGCCGACGAAGAAGAGCAGGATCGTCGCCATGCCCCAGCGCTGGCTGCCGGTGACGCGCGTCACTTCGGCGAGCAGCAGCGGTCCTAGGAACGCGGTCGCCTTGCCGGAGAGTGCCATCAGGCCGAACAGCTCGGCGCGCTTCTCTTCCGGGGCATGCCGCGCCATCCAGGTGCGCGAGGCCGCCTGCACCGGGCCGAGGAACAGGCCGACCAGCAGGGCCGCGCTCCAGAAGACCGCCTTCGAGGTGCCGATCAGCACGACGGCGCTGCAGACGACCAGGCCCGACAGCGCCAGGACGATCGCGGTCCGCGGACCGAGCCGGTCGTCGATCCAGCCGAAGGCGACCGCGCCGATTGCCGCCGTGACGTTGAGCGCGATGCCGAACTGGATCACCTCGGCGAAGGAGAAGCCGAAGGTGCCGGCGGCGTAGATGCCGCCGAAGGCGAACATCGTGGTGAGGCCGTCGGTGTAGAGCATGTTGGCGAGCAGGAAGCGCCAGAGCGCCGGCTCGCCGCGCGCCTCGCGGATCGTGCGGAGCAGCGTCGCGATCCCGATCTTGAGCGCGGTCGAGGGCGGATACCCGCGCCCCGGCGCGTCCGGCGTCAGGAACACGAAGGGCAGCATGAAGGCGAGATACCAGAGTGCCGTCATCGGCGCGGTGGCGCGGATGTTGGCGGCCGCCTCCTTGCCGACGCCGAACAGCGGCGTGTCGGTCTGGACGAATCCAAGAAGCGCGAGCGCCAGGCAGCCAAGCCCGCCGAGATAGCCGATGCCCCAGCCCCAGCCGGAGAAGCGGCCGAGGCGCTCGGGCGGCACCAGGCCCGGCAGCATCGCGTTGTAGAAGACGACCGCGAATTCGGCGCCGAGCGTCGCGACGATCACCAGGCCGAGCGCCAGCGGCACGTCTTGCGGCGTCGGCGTGACGTTCCAGAGCAGCGCCGTCGCGGCGATGCAGAGCAGCGAGAACAGGATCGCCCACAGCTTGCGCCCGCGCCCCTGGTCGGCGATGGCGCCGAGCGCCGGCGCCAGCAGCGCGATCGCGAGGCCGGCGATCGAGGAAGCGTGCCCCCATTGCGTCGTGCCGGCGGTCGGGTCGACCGCGACCGCCTCGGTGAAGTACGTGGCGAAGACGAAGGTGACGATGACGGTGAAGTACGCCGAGTTCGCCCAGTCGAAGAGACACCAGGCGGCGAGCGCAGGCTTGGAGGCGCGGGTCATGCCCCGGCGAGTTCTCCGAACCTGCGGTTGGCGACCGCCAGCATCGCGAGATCGACCGCCGGCGCGGCGCGCATCTCGGTCAGCACCTGGTCGATGCGCTCGATCGCGGGCTTGCGGCCCTCGACCCAGGTCTCGAGCTTGCCGGAGTCGGCGAGCACGCGACGGGCCAGGGTCGCCTGGTGGCCGTAGAGGTCGTCGAGCACCGCGGCGGCGGCCTGGCGCTGCCAATCGGTTTGCGGCTTGAGCTGGGCGGCTCGGCTCTTCAGCCAGTCGAGGCCGAGGCGCTGGCCGAGCGCGTAGTAGACGCGCGCGACCGCGAGCGGATCGCCGCCAAGGCGGACGATATCGGGTGCTGCCGCGAGCCAGTCGAGCCGCGCCACCGAGCGCGCGAGATCGGCCGGCACGCCCGCATCGGTGAAGCGTTTGATCGCGGCATCGAGCTCGACGCGGTCACCCTCCGGCATCGCCTGGTCGAGGCCCTTGGTCAGCGCCTCGATGCCCGGACGGTATTCGGCGAGCGCGGCCGAGATCGAGAGCGGGTGCTTGCCATTGTTGAGGAACCAGAGGCTGACCCGTTCCGAAAGCCGGCGGATGGTCTGGTGCATGCGGGTCTGCACCTCGGCGGGCACGCGAAGGTCGAGCGCCTGCACCGCTTCCCACATCGGCCCGAGGGCGAAGGCATCGCGGGCGATCAGGTAGGCGCGCGCGACCTCGGGCCAGGCGCAGCCGGTCTTGTCGGCTAGCGTCGCGGTGAAGCCCGGTCCGACGCGGTTGACCATCGCGTTGGTGACGACGGTGGCGATGATCTCGCGCTTCAGCTTGTGGCGGGAGATCTCTGCCTTGAAGCGCTTCTGCAGCTCCTTCGGGAAGTAGCTCTCGAGATCGGGCGTCAGCACCGGATCGTCGGACAGGTCCGAGGGCAGCAGCACGTTGTAGAGCGCCATCTTCGAGTAGGCGAGCAGCACGGCCAGCTCCGGGCGGGTCAGGCCTTTCTCAGAAGCCTGGCGCTCGGCGAGCTGCGCGTCGGCCGGAAGGAACTCGATGCCGCGGTCGAGCAGCCCGGTCTTCTCCAGGGTGCGCATCAGGCGGCCCAGCTCCTCGACGCCGGCGGCGCCGTTGGCCTCCTCCAGCGTCAGCGCCAGGCTCTGATCGATGTTGTCCTGAAGCACCAGGTGCCCGACCTCCTCGGTCATCGAGGCCAGCAGCTGGTCGCGCTGCTTGATCGTCATGTCGCCGTTGGCGCAGACGTCGCCCAGCAGGATCTTGATGTTGACCTCGTGGTCCGAGCAGTCGACGCCGGCCGAGTTGTCGATCGCATCTGTGTTGAGCCGGACGCCGGCAAGTCCCGCCTCGATGCGGGCGCGCTGCGTCATGCCGAGATTGGCGCCCTCGCCGATGACCTTGCAGCGGAGATCCTTCGAGGTGATGCGGAGCGCGTCGTTGGCGCGGTCGCCGACCTCGACATTGGTCTCGCCCGAGGCTCGGACGAAGGTGCCGATGCCGCCGAAGAACAGTAGGTCGACCGGCATCTTCAGGATCGCCTGGATCAGCTCGGCCGGCGTCGCCGCGTCGCGGTCGAGGCCGATCAGCTTCTTCATCTCAGGGCTGAGCTTGATCGACTTGGCCGAGCGCTCGAAGATGCCGCCGCCGGCCGAGATCAGCTTCGCGTCGTAGTCCTTCCAGGTCGAGCGCGGCAGGTTGAACAGGCGTTCGCGCTCGGCGAAGCTCGACGCCGGATCCGGATTGGGATCGATGAAGATGTGCATGTGGTTGAAGGCGCAGACGAGCCTGGTCGCCTTCGAGCGCAGCATGCCGTTGCCGAACACGTCGCCCGACATGTCGCCGACGCCGACGCAGTTGAAC
>CAZZLX010000122.1:0-8557 GCA_964655235.1 uncultured Rhizobium sp. | reverse complement strand
CAAGGTGCTGCTGCAGGTCTTCCAGCGAATGAAGGAAGCGAAGACCGCGCCGATCCTCGCCAGCATGAGCCCGGCGCGCGCCAAGGAAGTGACGACCCAGCTCGCCGAGCGCAAGCAGCTCGAGAATCCCAACTAACGATTTGGTAACCATCGTCGCCGCATGCGGCGAAATGGCCCACGCGCGTTTACTCTTGCTTAAATCCTCATCGCTAAGGTCGTGCCTGTTCGCACGCGGCCTGACGCCGTCGTGCTCCCCAACACGATGCGATAGCCGGAGGATCAAGATGACCGTCGACAAGAACATGCCCGTCCTCATCGTCGATGATTACAAGACGATGCTGCGGATCGTCGGAAACCTGCTGAAGCAGCTGGGTTTCAGCAACATCGACGAGGCCACCGACGGCGGCTCGGCGCTGCAGAAGCTGCGCACCAAGAAGTTCGGCCTGGTGATCTCCGACTGGAACATGGAGCCGATGACCGGCCTCCAACTGCTCAAGGAAGTGCGCACCGACACCAAGCTGAAGGAGACGCCCTTCATCATGGTCACGGCCGAGAGCAAGACCGAGAACGTGATCGCCGCCAAGGAAGCCGGCGTGAACAACTACATCGTGAAGCCCTTCAACGCCGACACGCTCAAGACCAAGATCGAAAGCGTCCTCGGCAAGTTCTGAGCCCGACGCGCAAGGGAGACCACCATGCCGGTTCTGGGCATCGACGCCGATCTCAGCGATCGGCTCGCCGACCTTCGCCGACGGCAGAACGAGCCCGTCGCCGCGAGCGAGGTCGCCTACATCGTCGAAGGCGTCGTCCGCGCGCTCTATGCGACGGGCAAGGGCTCGACCTTCGACCTCAAGATGTTCGGAGAGATCGAGTCGCTCTTCCGCTTCATCCAGAAGGCGAAGTCGGAGATCGCGGCGCTCCGCCCCGACCAGATCAACGACGAGCAGATCCCGCTCGTCACCGACGAGCTGGACGCCGTGACCGAGGCGACCGAGACCGCGACCCAGGTGATCCTGGACGAGGCCGAGAAGCTCGAGCAGGCGGCGGCGGCCGTCGGCGGGGCCGCCGGGACCGCGATCGGCGAATCGGTCACGCGAATCTACGAGGCCTGCAACTTCCAGGACATTACCGGGCAGCGGATTTCGAAGGTCGTGACCACGCTCCGGTCGATCGAGGAAAGGATCGACGGAATCCTGCAGGCCTTCGGTGAAGAGCTAGGCCACGGGCCCTTGGTGAAGGTCCCGCCCGCTTCGGGCTGGCGTCCCGGCAACGGCAAGTCCGCGCGTCCCGACGAGCACTTGTTGAACGGCCCGCAGATGCCTGATAAAGCCAACCAGCAGGCGGATATCGACGCGATTCTCGCAAGCCGAAGCTAGGCGGGATCTGGCGGCCGGAGGCGGATGGGACAGCCAAGGTCGGGGGTCGACGGCCCGGAGACGACAGGGGGAGCCGAGGCCTTCTTACCAGTGCAGGCGTTCTTGAGCCTGTACCTGGTCCTGCTCGCCTTTTTCATCGTTCTCGCCTCGATGTCGCAGCCCGAGGCGGGCCGCGTCGTGAAGGCGATCGCCTCGGTCCGCGCGAGCTTCCCTTCCGATCTCCCCCTCGGTTCGCCGACCGGCGAGGCCACCAACCTATTCGTCGAGACCGAGCGCTCGCTGCCCGACCGAGTCGGACGGCTGGTCGAAGCCGACCTCCCCATCCAGCCGCCGCGCCGCGATCCCTCGACCGGTCAGATCGCCGCCGAGACGCCGGTCGAGGCACTGTTCGAAGGCCCGGCCTTCTCCCGTGCCGGACAGGCCTTTCTCCGCCGCGCCGCGGCCTTCCTGGCAGCGCCGCCCGAGGGCACGCGGCTGGTCGTGACTGCGCTGGTGCCGGACGGCGACACGCTGTCCGCCGAACGCGCGACGAAGATCGCACGCGCGCTGGTCGACGCCGGCGCGCCCCCGGATGCCGTTACCGTCGGGATCGAGCGCAATCCGGCGCGGGCCGCCCGGTTCTTCTTCGGCCTGAAGCCGGCGAGGACCGCCTCATGACGGGCGCGCGCGTGGCCTGGCCGGCGGCGCCGCAGCCGGCGAAAGAGAAGCCGATCTGGGTGGTGAGCCTGATCGACACCTTCTCGCTGCTGCTCTGCTTCTTCATTCTGATGTTCTCGATGGGCACGCCGGACACCCAGCGCTTCCGCGAGATCGCGGGGAGCCTCGCCAAGCAGCTGCCCGTCCAGGGGACGCGGCCGATGGCGCCGCCGGCGCCGCCGCCGATGGAGGCACCGACGCTGGCGACCGACATCGCGCTCAATCTCGACTACCTGACCTCGCTCGTCGAAGGGCGCGTCGAGCGGCTGCCGGCGCTCGCCGGTCTTGAGCTGCAGCGGCGGCCCGACCGCCTGGTGCTGATGCCGCCCACCGACGTCGCATTCCCTAATGACTCCGCCACGCCTCTGCCGGCGGCGCGGCCGATGCTGTCGGCGATCGGCGATCTCTTGGCGAATGTGCCCAACCGCCTCGAAGTGCGGGGCGGCGTCGGCCCCGGCGCGACCTGGGAGCTGGCGCTGGCGCGCGCGGCCGCGGTCGCGCGTGCGCTGCGCGAGAGTGGCTATCCGGCCGACCCGGTGGTCGTCGCCGGAGCCGGCGCGACCGCCGTCGAGCTGTCGCTGCTGCCGACCCGCGGGGATCGACGGTGAGGGGCGCGTTCGCCGCGATCGTGATGCTGCTTGCCACCTCGCAGGCGATGGCCGATCAGGTCGTGGTCAACGGCGAGATGGTCGGCAGTTCCGCGCGTGTCGCCTTCGAGTGGCCGGCACCGGTCCGCTACACTGCGCAGCGCATCGACCGCCGGTTGATCATCACCTTCGCGCGGCCGTTCGAGGGTGACCTCTCGGGGCTCGTCGCGAAGCTGCCTGGCGTGGTCAAGTCGGCGCGCGTCGCCTCCGATGGCCGCACCGTCGTGGTCGAGCTCGAGAAATCGGTCCAGCTCAAGACCGAGGTCAAGGATCGCTCGATCGTCTTCGAGCTGGCGGATCCGTCCGCGCCGTCCGAGCCCGCCCAACGGCAGGCGGCTGCTACGCCGCCCGCGACGACGCCTCCGGCACAGACGCGAACTCCGCCCGCCCCGACGCCGTCGCCTCAAGCACAGCCGCCTCAGGCCGCGCCGCCGCAACCTCAAGCTCAACCGGCTTCTCCGCCGGCGGCGCCGCCGCCCGCGCGTACACCTCCGGCGCAAACCGCTGCGCTGCCACCGCCTGCGACGCCCGCTGCGCCCGCGCCGGCACCGGCCGCGCCGGCCCCCGCACCCGCCGCGCGTGCGCCGACGCCTGCTCCTGCCGCTACGCCGCCGGCGTCTGCGCCGCCTGCCGCGACACCGCCACAGGCGACCCAGCCGCCCGCCGCTCCGGCGGCCACTACCGCTACTCGTCCGGCCGCTCCCGCTCCTGCGGCGGCACCTGCGCCCGTGGCGCAGCCGGCGGCGAACACGCCTCCGGCAGCACCGGCCGCGGAAGCGCCCAAGCCCACGGCCGATGGCTCGCCTGTCGCGGCGCCGACGACGGTGGTCACGCCGCAGGCGATCTCTGGCACGCCGGTCCTGGTGAAGCACGAGGCGCGCGGCGACGCGACCGCGATCCGCTTCGAATGGCCGGCCGCTGCCGGCGCCGCCGTGTTTCGGCGAGCCGGATACCTGTGGGTGGTATTCGACCAGCCGGGCAAGGCGGACTTCACCGCGATCCAGGCGGCCAATGCCCAGGTCGTCGCGGGCTTCGAACAGTTGCCGTCATCCGCCGGAACCGTGATCCGCATGGCGGTGCTTCCGGGCGTCAATCCGCATGTCGAGCGCGACGGCCTTGCGTGGGTGCTCGAACTCCGCGCCGCCGAGCTTAGGCCCGACATCGGGCTTCAGCCCGAGGTCCAGAAGACCGGCCAGCAGGGGCTCCGCATGTTCGTCGCGATCCCGGATCCCGCCGATCCGGTCCGCGTGCGCGATCCCGAGGTCGGCGACGAGCTGACGGTGATCCCGATCGCGCAGCTCGGCCGCGGCGTCGACGGCGAGCGGCACTACGCGGACTTCAACCTGCTGGCGACGGCACAGGGTGTCGTCGCCAAGGTGATCACCGACGAGCTCCAGATCCGCTCGATCCCCGACGGCGTGACCTTCGTCAGCCCGGACGGCCTCAACTTCACCAATCCGGACGTCCTCGCGCAGATCGCCGCCGAGAGCTCGCCGAACGCCTTCGGCGCGCTGCCGCCCGGCCGCGTCTTCGACATGGTCGGATGGCGCCGCGGCAACGTCGGCGACTTCCAGAACCAGAAGCAGCTGCTCCAGCGCCGCGTTGCCGAGGCGACGCGCGTGACGCGCAGCCAGCCCAGGCTCGACCTCGCGGGCTTCTATTTCGCTCACGGCCTCGCGGCGGAGGCGATGGGGCTTCTCCGGACGATCGAGGTCGAGGATCCCGATCTCGCAGGACGCCCCGACGTGCTGGCGCTGCGCGGCGCCACCAAGTTCGCGCTTACCCGTTACGACGAGGCGGGACTGGCGCTGTTCGACAACTCGCTGAACGGAAAGTCCGAGATCGAGCTGTGGCGCGGCGCCACCTATGCCGCGCTCGGCGACTATCGGGCGGCCATCCAGAGCTTCTCGCGGGCTGGCACGATCCCGCCGGGCTACCCGCCGAACTTCGTGGCCGACATCGCGCTCCTCGGCGCCGAAGCAGCGCTCCGCAACCGCGACTTCCGGTCGGCGGGCGCCTATCTCGACGCGGTCAACGACACGCGTCCGGGGCCGGCGGAGCAGGCGCGCGTCGACTACTATCGCGGCCGCATCTTCGCCGCCGCGGGAGACTCGGAGTCGGCAGTCGAGCTCTGGACGCGCCTGACCAAGGGGGAGGACCGCTGGGCTCGCATCCGCTCGGAGCTGGCGCTCCTCGACGACGCGCTGGCGCGCAAGGTGACGACGCGCGCTGAAGCGATCCAGAAGCTCGAGTCGCTCCGCTTCGTCTGGCGCGGCGACCGCATCGAACTCGACATGCTGACGCGGCTCGGCCAGCTCTACATCGAGGAAGGCGACATAAGGAACGGCCTCACGGTCCTCAAGCAGACCGCATCGGCTTTCCCCGACACCGCCGCGACCCGCGACATCACGCGGATCATGACGCAGGCCTTCTCGAACCTCTATCTGCAGGGCGGCGCCAATGCGCTGCCGCCGCTGGCCGCGCTCGCGCTCTACGAGGATTTCCGCGAGCTGACGCCGCCAGGTGCCGAGGGCAACGAGATCATCAATCGCCTCGCCGACCGCCTGGTGGCGGTGGAGCTGCTGGAGCGCGCCGCGAACCTGCTCGACCGCCAAGTCAAGTCGCGCCTGGAAGGCACCGACAAGGCGCGGGTCGGCGCCAGGCTCGCGCTGATCCGGCTGCTCGACCGCAAGCCCGATGCCGCGATCAAGGCGCTCGACGACTCCGCGGTGCAGTCGCTTCCGGGCGACGTTGCGGCGGAGCGCGCGCGCCTCAGGTCGCGGGCGCTGTTCGAGCTCGAGCGGCCCGACGAGGCGCTTCGCCTGATCTCGGGCGACATGAGCCGCGATGCCGACCTGCTTCGCGCGGAGATCACCTGGAAGACGGCGAAGTGGAAGGAGGCGTCCGAGGTCTTCGGCCGCCTGGTCGGCGACGGCGACGCCGGCACGGTCGACGAGAGGCGAGGACAGCTCGTGCTCAACTGGGCGGTCTCGCTGGCGCTCGCCGGCGATGCGACGCAGCTCGGGCAGGTCCGCCAGCGCTTCGCCCCGTCGATGGACCGCACCCAGTTCCGCGAGGCGTTCCGCCTGATCACCAACCCCTCGGAAGGGGCGCTCAACGACTATTCGAAGCTGTCGGCCCGTTTCCAGGAGATCGACCGCTTCCAGGCGTTCATGACCAGCTATCGCGACAAGCTGAAGACGACGCTGCTGAGCGCGATCAACTAGGGAGCGCTCTCGCGCGATCCGGGTCCTAGGTCCCGAAACTTCGGACCAGGCTTCCGGCCACCAGGTACCAGCCGTCGACCAGCACGAAGAAGATCAGCTTGAACGGCAGCGAAATCAGCGCCGGCGGCAGCATCATCATGCCCATCGACATCAGGACCGAGGCGATGACCATGTCGATGACGAGGAAGGGCAGGTAGAGCAGGAACCCGATCTCGAAGGCGCGCCTGAGCTCGGAGATCATGAAGGCGGGGATCAGCACGTGAAACGGCGTGTTGGCGCCCGCCTGCTCGGGCGTCGCCTTGGCCATGCCCATGAACAGGTCGAGGTCCTGCTGGCGGACGTGGCTCATCATGAAGTTGTGGAACGGACGGGTGGTCGCCTCGAAGGCCTCCGCCTCGGTGATCTGCTCCTCGATCAGGGGAGAAATGCCGTTGTTGTAGGCGTCGGTGAAGGTCGGCGCCATCACGAAGCCGGTGAGGAAGAGGGCGAGACTCATCATCACGACGTTCGGCGGCGACTGCTGCGTGCCGAGCGCGGTCCTCAGCAGGCTGAGGACGATGACGATGCGGGTGAACGAGGTCACCATGATCATGATGCTGGGCGCCAGCGTCAGGATCGTCATCAGCGCCAGGAACTGGACGATGCGCGCCGTCGACGATCCGGCCGAGGGCCCACCGAGGTCGAGCGTCATGCTCTGGGCGAAGGCCGCGCCGGCAAGGCCGACGAGGCCTGCCGCCAGCGCGGCCGCGATCAGGAAACGCCGGCTCGTCTTCACGGGGACTCCGTCGGCGGGGAAAGATGCTCGGCGAAGCTTTGACCGATCGGGCTGCCGCGTTCAATCACGGTTTCCGTGGTGGCGCCGAGCAGGATCAGGTGTTCGACGCCGTCGCGGCGGACCAGTACCAGCCGCCGCCGCGTGTCCAGCATCAGGACCTCGACCACCGACAGGCGGCGGCCGGGCCGCGCGCCGACCTTGAGGCCGGGCAGGTAGCGCTTGAGGGCCCATACCCCGGCGCCGAACAGGGCGAGGACGAGCACCAGCGACAGCGTGAACTTGAGATAGGTGGCGAGATCCATCTCGGCGTCAGCCCTGCGGCGGCCGGTAGGCGCGGGCCGCGCGACTGCTGTCGCCGCGACCGGCATCGCGGGCCTGGAGTTGTTTGAGCCGGATCTCGAGCTCGTCGAGGCCCCGGATCAGGAGCGCCAGCGCCTCGGCGAGCGGCCGGCCGTCGTCGGGCGGGAGCCGGACGATGTCGTCGCAGAGCTTGTCGACGACCTGGGTCAGGTCGCCGAGGTCGACGGCCTTGCCCTCGCCGGCAGCGTCGAGGGCGGCCACCAGCCGGTTGCGGGTCTGCATCAACCGATCTTCAACCTCGGCGAGCAGGTTCACGAGGGCTTATCCACAGACCGCATCTGCCCATTGGCCTGGTAGACATAGGAAAGAATTTCCGCGACGGCGGCAAAAGCTTCGATCGGGATCTCGCAATCCACCTCGACCGCAGCCAGGACCTCGATCAGGTCGGGGTCGTGGCGAACCCGCACGTCGTTGTCGAAGGCCAGCTTCAGGATCTTCTCGGCGACCTCGCCGTAGCCCTTGGCCACCACCCGGGGGGCCGCCTCTTGGCCCAGGTTGTGCTTGAGGGCTACCGCTGCCTGCCTGCGTCTGCGGGCCGGCAACGGCGGCTGTGCGGCCGCGGAATCGACCACGTCCACCCGTTCCGGCCCCGCCGGCGCGGCTGGTTGGGGCGTCGCCTGCGGGCGGCCTTGGGGATCTAGGGGGACGAGGCTCCTGGACACGGGCGCACTATAGCCGAGTCTCCGGCGGGGCGAAGGCCGGGCGTTGGCATGGCTCTTGCTGTGATCCTGGCAGTTCAGGAGGCGTTTCGACATGGATCTCGGCAAGCTCTCTCTCTTCAAGATCGTCGGTGCCCGCATGGGCTACCTCGGCGAGCGCCAGAAGGTCCTGTCGGAGAACATCGCCAACGCCGACACCCCCCACTACCGCCCGAGCGACCTGAAGCCGATGGATTTCCAGGCGACACTGCGCGGCGACCAGCGGATCAAGATGGCGGTCACCAACAAGATCCACCTCGCCGGCACCAACCAGGCGCCGATGTTCGCGCCCGAGAAGGCGGCCTTCGGCAAGAGCTACGAGACCTCGCCCAACGGCAACGCGGTGGTGCTGGAAGAGCAGATGCTGAAGGTGGCCGAGGTGCAGTCGAACTATCAGCTGGCCGCCAACCTCTATCAGAAGAACATGTCGATGCTGCGCACCGCCATCGGGCGGGCCCAGTAAGCGACTGAGCGACGGGAGCTAGAGCCATGAACATGGACCTGCAGAAATCGATGTCGGTGGCCGCCTCGGGCATGAAGGCCCAGGGCACCCGCCTCAAGATCGTGTCGGAGAACCTCGCGAACGCCGATACCGTGATCGGCGCCGACGGCTTCGATCCCTATCGCCGCAAGGTCATCACCTTCAAGAATGCGCTCGACCGCGCCTCCAACGCCAACCTCGTGAAGGTCAATCCGCTGACCTACGACCAGTCGGATTTCCGCATCGAGTACAATCCGTCGCATCCCAAGGCGGATCCGGCCGGTTATGTTAAGATGC
>CAZZLX010000121.1:0-8562 GCA_964655235.1 uncultured Rhizobium sp. | reverse complement strand
CAGGCGCCGAAGACGCTGGAGGCGTCGCCGGTCGAGATGCCGAACGCCGAGACGAAAAGGGACGCCTCGGGGAGCGACGGGTCCCAGATCGCCTCGAGGAACCCCTTCGACTTGTTGATCAGGTCGAGGCGCGAGCGGACCCCGAGCGCGGTGCCGACGATCGGCAGGATCTTGTCCTGGATCAGCTCGCGGATCTCGCGCTCTTCCTTCGGCGTGATCTCGAAGTAGCGCGGGCTCACCTTGATGCCGGCGAGAGCGAATGATTCCTTGAGCAGGAACGGGTCCAGCGACGGCAGCTCGTCGATCATGTTCAGGATGTCGACGTCGGTCGCGAACTGCTTGGTGTTCTCGACATCGACCCCCATCAGCTCGCGCAGCAGGTTGGCGTAGTTCGCCTGGCGCAGATAGATGGCGTAGCCGCCGCGCGCCGGGTCCTTGACGTCGTAGGGGACGAACAGCCCCGTCTCGATCGGACGCGGCGCCTTCTTGTTCGACTGCAGGGAGTCGAGGTCCTGGGGTTCTTCCTTGGTCTCGCCGAAACGGGGAAACTTGAAGACGAAGGCGTTGTTCAGGCCCTCGGTCAGGAACATCCGTTCTTCGTCGAGAACCTTCCTGCGGATCGCCGGGAGGTTGAGCGAGACCCCGGTGCCACCATTGAGGATCTGATCGAGCACCGGCGACAGCGGCAGTCGATTGGAAGTCATTCAAATGAACCTAGAAAGCCGCTCATTCCCTCGCAACCTAACCGTGGCCCGGTACGGATGGCGCAGTCTCTTGGACCGTATCGGCGGCGTCAATCATTCTGAGGCCGCACCCTGTCGAATAGGGCGGAAGCCGCGATTGCCGCCGCCATCCCGAGGTAGAGGCCCAGGGCGGAGACATTGACGAAAAGGAAACCGGCAAGAAGCGGGCCGACCGCCGAGCCGATGTCGCCCCATGTCGCCAGGACGGAGAAGCTGCGCATGGCGTCGTCCGGGTGGCGCTGTGCTGCCACCGCCAGGACCAGGACCTGCAGCACTGCCCGCGACATCGCGACGGCGGCCATGCTGATGAGAAGCAGGAGCGGCCAGCGCTCGGCCGAGATCGCCACCAAGGCGAGGCCCACCACCATGACCGCCTGCATGAGGGTCATCAGACGCTGGGCGCCGAAGCGCTCGCCGAGCGCACCGCCGACTGGCGACAGCACCACCTGGACCAGTCCCTTGAGCGCAAGAACCAGTCCCGCCGACAACACCGCGGACTCGACCGATACGAGGTCCTTGAGCAGCAGAGTGATGGTGATCGTGAAGATGCCGTCGACCGACAGCGTCATGACGAAATACATGACGTCGAGACGGCTCGGCTTCGGAAACAGCGCACGCGGCTGGCGGGGCGCACGGCGCTCGACCGTCGGCAGCATCCCCGCCAGGGGAACGGCGAGCAGAGTCAGCGCGCCCAGCACGATGAAGATGCCCTGAGGCCCGGCGAACGGAACCAGGGCGGCGCCGCCGGCGAGGGCCAGTGTCGGGCCGGCTTGGCGGATGGCACTGGCGAGGCCGACGCTGCGGACCGGAGCGTCCCTGACCGACGCGGCATAGACCAGCGAGGTGAGGTTGAGCGCGGCGAAGGCAAGGCCCCAGCCGAGGCGCCCGGCGAGGAGCTGAGCGAAGCCGGAGCCGAAGCCGTAGGCGAAGGTGGTCGCCGCCGCGGCCGACGCTGCAAGCAGGCTGAGACGCCGTGCGCCGAGGCGCTCGCCGATTGCGACCACGGCGCCGTAGCCGAAGATGCGGATGATCCGGTTGGCCGAGAGCAGGATGCCGACCAGGGCGAGATCGACGCCGAAATCCGCCGCATGGGCCGGCAGCACCACGTAGAGCAGGGCATCACCGGTCAACGCGATCGCGAGGATCGTCGCCGAAAGGACGGTCTCCCGCACTCCTCAGCTCGCCTTTTCTTTCCGCACCTGGTCGATGACCTCGTTGATGCCCTCGAGCGCGGCGGCGGCGATCTGGCGTGCGATCTCGCCCCAGGGGCCATCGAGGAGGCCGGCGTTCACCACGTTCTCCTGCTCGATCTGCGCGAGCTCCGCTCCGTCGCTGCCGAGGATGGCCCAGACGATATTGACGCGCTGGCGGCCGCTGCTGGCCGGCTGGACCCGGATGGCGCCGGAAACGACCAGGGAGTCCTCGGCGAGGTCGGGCAGCACGCGATAGCCGGCGCGCTTCAAGGTTCTTTCCAGGGCGGCCTTGAGCGAGACGGCGCCGTCGCCGGGTGCGCCGTCGACGGCCCAGACGACGAGGGCGGGCCCGCTCTGGGTCACCGGCCTTCCGCCTTCGATCAGGTCGACGAGCTCCGGCGCGGCGAGCGCGGCAACCGCGCGCATCGTCTCGGGCGAGCCATTCGCCCAGCTGTCGCTCGGGACCCTCCAGGTTGAAGGGGAGCCGCCTACGACGGCGCTGTTGGCGCGCACGAGATTCCAGCTGAGCGACAGCTCGGCGCGGCCGCCATCGGCGGCGCCGACCAGCTGGGCTCGTCCGCTGAGACGCAGGTTGCTGCTGCCGCCGATGCGCGTGGTCGCGGCCACGTCGAGGCGGCGGAGCTCCTCGGCGATGGCTTCGGCAAAGGCGGACGGATTGGGTGCTCCCTCCACCGGCATGACCACGACGCCCCCGCGGTTGGCGAGCGTCAGAAGCTCGTTGGCTTCCTTGGCCTGGTTCTCGAACGGCCGCGGCAACGGCTGGCAGGCCGCGACGATGAGGAGCGCGAGAAGCGCGAGCAGGGCTCTAGAGAGCACAGCTCACCAGGAGGCCGAGGAGGCAGAGGCCGATGAAGATGATGAGATGCGGCACGGCGTTCGAGAAGCTGGAGCGAATGGGCTTGTTTGGCGCGAAAGCTGCCCCGGGGCAAGGGCCAGCCGAGGCGGCTGAGCCGCGATCTATGCCCTGCGACGCGAAAGCGCGAGGGTCGCGCCGTTGACGACTATGGAGGTGAGGGTCGCCAGGACGTAGGCCTCGACCAGGCCGAGCCGCTCGAGGCCCAGTGCCACCACCAAGAAGAAGGCCGAGAAAGAGAAGCTGCCGAGAATCACGCCGCGGAGAAGCTCGGCCGCCGCATCGCCGCCGTCATGGCGGTGGGTGAACACGGCCAGCACCGAGGCGAAGATCGGAATCGGCGAGATCAGGCCGGAAAGCTCCGGGCCCAAGAGCTGGGCGAACTCGGTCAACCCGACGACGAGGCCGACCGCGACCGCCATGCGCGCCGGAATGTCCCACCAGGGCGGATCGCCCGATGGCGCATCGAGCGGCTTCCGCGGGATCGCGGCGAGCGAACCCAGCGTCGTCGCCAGCAGGAGGGCGAGGGTCGCCTGCAGCGAGGGGGCGAGCGCGAGCAGCGCGGCGGTCACGACGAGAAGAATGGCGATGGCGGCGGTCAGCGACAGGACGATGCCGTGACGCGGCCCCAGCCTCGCATAGGCGAAGCAGAAGGCTGTCATCGCGATCACGCCGACCAGCGTCGCCCCGGCGGCGGTCTCAGCGAAAGCGGGGCTCTGCTCGACGGCGAGGAAGATCGAGACCGGGCCCGATGTAAGCGGAAAGCCCGCGATCCATCCGGCGACCAGCACCCCCCAGCGGCGGGCCGCCAGGCTCGCGATCAGTATCAGCGTCGGCGAGAGAGCGAGCTTGAGGAGGAGCATGCGCGACGGAGACCATAGTCTCCGCCGCGCCCGGCGTCAGCCGCGTATCGACATCGTCAGCCGCCGTTGTAGGCCTTCCTCAGCTCGGCAACGTCGAGCTTGACCATCTTCATCATCGCTTCGGCGACGCGCCGGGCCTTGGCGCGATCCTTGTCCTTCATCATCTCGCCGAGCGCCTTCGGGGTGATCTGCCAGCAGAGCCCGTAACGGTCGCGAAGCCAGCCGCACTGCTCGACCGTGCCGCCCTTGCCGAGCGCCTCCCAAAGAGCATCGATCTCGGCCTGGTTCTCGCACTCGATCATGAACGAGATCGCATGGTTGAAGGGATCCAGCGGCCCTGCGCTGAACGCGACGATCGGCTGGCCGATCAGCGTGAACTCGACGATCTTGACCGATCCTTCGGGACCGCTCGGCGTGTCGGCCGGCATCGTCGTCACGCTCTCGATGCGCGAGTTGGGCAGGATCGACGCATAGAACCTGGCGGCCTCTTCGGCCTCGGTCGAGTACCAGAGATGTGGAACGAGACGCATGGCTCCCTCTCGGATTGTCGCAAAGAGGATTTAACGGGTGGCCGTGGACGCAGTTCCGGCGCCGTGATGGCGGGCTCGCCTCACAAAAGACCCTGGCTCTTGAAGCTGGTGTGGCCGGACTTGCCGATGATCAGGTGGTCATGCACCTGGACGCCGAGCGCTTGCGCCGCCTTCTGCACGTCCTTGGTGATCTCGATGTCGGCGCGGCTCGGCGTCGGATCGCCGGAAGGATGGTTGTGGACGAGGATCAGCGCGCTGGCGCCGAGCTCGAGCGCACGCTTCATGATCTCGCGCGGATAGACGGGCGTGTGGTCGACGGTGCCGGTCTGCTGCACCTCGTCCTTGATCAGGCGGTTCTTGCGATCGAGAAACAGTACGCGGAACTGCTCGGTCTGGGCGCGCGCCATGCTGGTGCGGCAATAGTCGAGGAGGCGGTTCCAGGAGCCGATCAGCGGCTTGTCCGAGATCTCCTCGCGCGCGAGGCGGATCGCGGCCGCCTCGATCACCTTGAGCGCGGCGACAGCGCCTTCGCCCATGCCCTTGATGTTCTCGAGCGCTGCCTGGTCGGCGGCGATGACACCGGCAAAGCCGCCGAAATGGTCGATGAGGGTCTTTGCCAGCGGCTTCACGTCGCGGCGCGGGATCGCCAGCGTCAGGACCAGCTCGAGCAGCTCGTAGTCCGGCATCTGCTCGCCGCCGATGGCGAGCAGGCGCTCGCGCAGGCGCTGACGATGGCCGTGGTAGTGAGGCGTCGCCTCTCGGGCTTCGGCCGGGTCAGCCGGCTCTGTCATAGGGCGGCTGGTGCAGATCCTTGGGCGACGTCGTGAAGATCTCGACGCCGTCCTTGGTCACGCCGACCGAATGCTCGAACTGGGCCGAGAGGCTCTTGTCGCGGGTGACCGCGGTCCAGCCGTCGGCCAGAACCTTCACCTCGTAGCGGCCGGCGTTGATCATCGGCTCGATGGTGAAGAACATGCCTTCCTTCAACACCATGCCGTCGCCGGCGCGGCCGTAGTGAAGCACGCTCGGTGCCTCGTGGAAGATCCGCCCGAGCCCGTGGCCGCAGAAGTCGCGCACCACCGAAAATCGGTTGCTCTCGGCGTAGCTCTGGATCGCATGACCGATGTCGCCGAGCGTGGCGCCCGGCTTCACCGCGGCGATCCCGCGCATCATCGCCTCGTAGGTGACCTCGATCAGCTTCTTCGCCTTCACCCCGACCTGGCCGACAGGGAACATGCGCGAGGTGTCGCCATGCCAGCCGTCGAGGATCACGGTGACGTCGATGTTGAGCGCGTCGCCCTCGATCAGGGTCTTCTTGTCGTCGGGGATCCCGTGGCAGACGACGTGGTTGACCGACGTGCAGATCGACTTTGGGAAACCCTTGTATCCGAGCGGGGCCGGGGTGGCGCCGTGATCGAGGATGAAGGAGTGGCAGAGCCGGTCCAACTCGCCGGTCGAAACACCGGGGCGCACATGGGGCGTGATGAAGTCCAGCGTCTCGGCGGCCAGGCGGCCGGCGCGGCGCATGCCCTCGAAATCCTCGGGCCCATGGATGCGTGCGGTATCCTCGTCGCGCCGCCGGGGGCGCTCGACCTGCTGCTGGTACATCAACTCTCAATTCTTCCCGTCGATCGCCAGCGGCAGCGGAGCCGCCAGCGTGATTGCGTCCGTGCCGACCGTGCAACTATAGCACAGCGCTTCGACCCCGGCCGTCCTGGCCAGGGCCATCGCCTGGACGTAGGCAGGATCGATGTCCGGGGCAAGGGCGAAACGATCGCAATCGCCCCGCTGGACCACATAGACCATGACCGCCCGGCCCCCGGCCCGGACCACTTCGGCCAGCTCGCCCAGATGCTTGGTGCCGCGCGCCGTTACCGAGTCCGGGAACTCGGCGGCGCCGGGACTGGGCCCGTCGGCACGGCGCAGATGCACGTTCTTGACCTCGACATGGCAGGCCGGACGGGTGGTAGCCTCCAGCAGCAGGTCGATCCGGCTCGATTTTCCGTAACGGACCTCTCGCCGGATCGTCTCGTAGCCGGCCAGTTCCGGGATCCTCCCGGCGTTGAGCGCCTCCTCGACCAGGCCGTTCGGATGGGTTGTGTTGACCCCGACCAGACAGTCGTGGGCCCTGACCAACTCGAGGGTCAGCGGCAGCTTCCGCGCCGGGTTCGCCGAGCGACTGACCCAGACCTCGGACCCCGGCCGGGTCAGGCCCAGCATCGCACCGGGGTTCGGGCAATGGACGGTTTCCACGCGTCCGTCGATCTCGACATCGGCGAGGAAGCGCTTGTAGCGGCGGACGAGAACGCCCCGGATCAGCGGCGGGTCGAAACGCATGGGGAGCGCAAGCTAGGGGCGGCGCCCCAGGTGTTCAAGAGACCGGCCTCGGCTAAGATCGCTCACCCATGAGCACTCCCCCCATCACCGCCGCCGTCCTCGTCATCGGCAACGAGATCCTTTCCGGCCGCACCCAGGACGCGAACCTCGCCTATCTCGCGTCCGGCCTCGGAGAGATCGGTATCAAGCTGGCCGAAGCCCGCGTCATCCGCGACGACGAGGCGCAGATCATCGCCACCGTCAACGAGCTGCGTGCCCGTTACACCTATGTCTTCACCACCGGCGGCATTGGGCCGACCCATGACGACATCACCTCGGAATGCGTCGCCAAGGCCTTCGGCGTGACGCTGCGTCTCGATCCCGAGGCGGTGCGGGTGCTGGAGGCGCACTACCCGAAGGGCGCGCTGAACGAGGCGCGGCTGCGCATGGCGCATGTGCCGGAGGGCGCGACCCTGGTCGAAAACCCGGTCAGCCGTGCGCCGGGCTTCCGGATGGACAACGTGTTCGTGCTCGCCGGCGTGCCGCTGGTGATGCGCGCGATGTTCGACGGCATCAAGGGGAAGCTCCGCCACGGGCAGCCGGTGTTGAGCCGCTCGGTCACTTGCGCCCTCGGCGAAGGGACGATCGCCAAGGATCTGACCGCGATCCAGGCGCGTTTCCCGGATATCGAGATCGGCAGCTATCCCTATTTCCGTGCGGGCGGCTTCGGCGTCAGCCTGGTCTCCCGCGGGACCGATCCGGCACGGCTGGCTCAGGTCACCGAAGAGCTGAAGGCGATGATCCGGAGCCTCGGCGGTGATCCGCGCGAGGAGCAGGCCGCGTAAGAACAAAGCACTTCCTTGGGGGCTGGAGGACACCGATGACCCTTTCGACCAATCGACCGGCGATCACGCGGCGCGCCACGCTGACGGCCGGCGCGTTCGCGCTCCTTGCCGGATGCTCGACGAGCCAAACGGCGAGCGCGCCGCCACGGCAGTCCGATGTCGATCTCCTGAACGTGGCGCTCGGCCTCGAATACGAGGCGATCGCGGCCTATCAGCTCGGCGCGGAGTCCAAGCTGCTGACGCCGGCGGTCCTGCAGGTGGCGGTCGCCTTCCAGTCCGATCACAAAGAGCATGCGGCCCTTCTCGACAAGACGATCCGCAGTATCGGCGGCCGGCCGGTCGAGGCCAAGACGGTCAAGGACTACGGCTTCCGCACCGACCGGCTGACCGACCAGGCGGCGGTGCTGTCCTTCGCAGCCGAGCTCGAGAAGGGCGCGGCCAGCGCGTATCTCTCGACCGTGCCGGTGTTCCAGAACCGCGATCTGGCCAAGGCGGCCGCCTCGATCCTGGGGGCCGAGACCCAGCACTGGGCGATCCTGCGCCAGGCGCTCGGCCAGCCGCCGGTGCCGGCGCCCTTCATCTCCTGAGGCCGGCGGTCAGAGCGCCTTTCTGAGGGTCAGGTTGAACCGCACCCGGCCGGTCGCCGGGTGGACCCCCTCGGCGAGCGGGGCGACGCCGTGGAAGGCGAGGCGGGACGGCCCGCCCCAGACGACGACGTCGCCGTGCTCCAGCGGGACGCGGCGAGGACGGTCGCCGCGGCCGGCGCCGCCGAAGAGGAAGATCGCGGGTCGGCCGAGCGAGACCGAGACGATCGGCTGGCCGAAGTCGCGCTCGTTCCGGTCCTGGTGCAAGGCAAGCCGCGTCCCGGGCTCGTAGCGGTTGATCAGGCAGGCGTCGGGCGAGAAGCCGGCGAACCCCGCCGCCGCCGCTGCGCTCCGGGCGAGATCGAGGAAGACCGCCGGGATCGCCGGCCACGGCCGGCCGGTCTCGGGATCGTCGGGCTGGTAGCGATAGCCCCTTCGATCGGTGACCCAGCCGCCCTCGCCGCAATTGGTCATGGCGACGGACATGGTGTGGCCGCCTGGCGTGACCATCCGGCGGAAGGGCGCGACCGCGGCGACGGCCTCAAGCGCGGCCACCAGCGCCCCGGCCTCGGCAGCGGCGAAAGCCCTCAGCACCCAGGCGCCGTCCGCCAGCC
>CAZZLX010000120.1:0-8592 GCA_964655235.1 uncultured Rhizobium sp. | reverse complement strand
AGTCGGTGCAGGCGCCCAGCCGCTCGCCGCGATATCCGGATGTGAGCATCGGCCCGGCGAGGAGCTGGATCGCCGGCTTGCCGGCCGAGGCCAGCGCCATCAGCTGTGCCGGCACGGTCTTGTCGCAGCCGCCGACCGCGACCACCGCGTCCATCGGCTGGGCCTTGATCATCTCCTCGGTGTCGAGGGCCATCAGGTTCCGATACTTGAGGCTGGTCGGCGTCAGGAACACCTCGCCCAGCGAGATCGTCGGGAAGACGACCGGCAGGCCGCCGGCCGCCAGCACGCCCCGCTTCACCGCCTCGATCAGCTCCGGCAGGTTGCGGTGGCAGTTGTTGTAGCCGGACGAGGTATCGACGATGCCGACCACTGGACGGGCCAGCATCGCCTCCGAATATCCCATGGAGCGGGCGAACGAGCGGCGGAGATAGAGGGCGAAGTCGAGGTCGCCGTAGTTGGTAAGGCCGCGGCCCAGGCCCTTCATGGTCTCGTCGGTCATCTCGCCCTCTGAAGTCACCGTTAACCAATACCTTACTATTTCACCGTTAGCCTTCGGCCCTTCGCGTGCTTTGCGCGAAAAGGGAGTGAGTCCGCATGACCCGTTCGACCCGGCCGTTCACCGCCGAGCTGCAGCTCGCGCGCCGCGAGGGACGCCCGCTCGAGGCGGAGGCTGTGCTCACCCAGGCACCGGTCGCCGCCGCCGATCTCGGTCCCATCCTCGCCGCGATCCAGGGGCTCGACGGCAAGATCGAGCGCATGGTCGGCAGCGACCACCAGGAGATCGAACGGATCCGCACCGAGATCAGCGACATCGCCGGACGCATCCGCACTACCAAGGCCGAGATCGCCCAGCTCCGCCACCCGCTCGCCAGCGACGACAAGCTGACCCAGGCCTCGAGCCAGCTCGGCGAGGTGGTGTCCGCGACTGAGGCCGCGACCAACGGCATCATGTCCGCCGCCGAGCAGATCGACGAGGCGGTGGCCGAGCTCAAGACGCTGACATCCGACGGCTACCAGATGTCGAAGGTCAACGACATCGCCGACCAGGTCGTCCGCATCTACGAAGCCTGCAACTTCCAGGACCTCACCGGCCAGCGCATCACCAAGGTGGTGCGGACGCTCGCCTTCATCGAGGAACGCGTCGCCAACATGATGGCGATCTGGGGCGAGGACGAGCTCAGGACGATGCCGCTGCCGCCGTCGATCGAGAAGCGCGACGGCGACATGGCGCTGCACGGCCCGGCCGGAAACGAGGACGGCAACGCGAGCCAGGCCGACATCGACAAGCTTTTCGGCTAGCCGCGCTCCGCGTCGACCAGTTTCGCGATCGCGTCCTTCAGCAGCGCGTTGGTGCCGAGCACGGGCCCGCCCTTGGTGAGCCCGTCGCCGACCAGGAAGTCGTTCGCCCAGCCGCCCGCCTCGTTCACCATCAGGATGCCGGCGAGGCAGTCCCACGAATTGATGTGGCGCTCGAAATACGCGTCGGTGCGCCCCGCCGCGACCGACGCGAGGCCGAGCGCGCCCGAGGCGCAGCGGCGGAAGCTGGCGCCCGCCTCAAGGATGCGGAGCGCTGTGTCGGTGTAGTCCTTGTTCGGCCGGCGCTTCGACCAGCCGAGCTCGACCGCGGCCTCGTCGATCCTCGCCGTTGCCGTCACCTTCATCGGCACGCCGTCGAGGGTCGCGCCCTTGCCGAGGCGGGCGGCGAACATCTCGCGGCTCATCGGCTGATAAATCGCGCCCAGCCGGATCTTGCCGTCCTCGACGAAGGCGATCGAGACGCAGAAATGTGCGATGCCGCGCGCGAAGTTGGCGGTGCCGTCGATCGGGTCGATCACCCAGACGCGCCGGCCGGGCGTGCCGCCGGTCTCCTCGCCGAGGAACGTGTCGCCCGGGAACGCCGCGCCGATCCGGCTGGTGATCAGCCGCTCGACGTCGCCGTCGGCCTCGGTGATGAAGTCCTGCGGTCCCTTGAACTTCACGGTGAAGCTGGAACGGTCGAGGAAGCGGCGGCGGGCGAGCTCGCCGGCTTCGCGGGCGATGGCGAGAAGTGCAAGCTCGCGCTGATCGAGGTCGGTCATCGGGTCATCCGAATCTGAGGTTCATGGTCAAGAGGCCGATCACGACGAAGGCGGCGGCGACGATGCGCCGGCGCCCCAGGCTTTCACGGAGGATGAATGTGCCCATCAGGGCGGCGAACAGGACCGAGGTCTCGCGGATCGCGGCGACATGCGCCATCGCCCCGAGACTCAAGGCCCAGATGGCGATGCCGTAGCCGAAGGTGGCGAGCGTGCCGCCCGCCGCCCCTTTCCACCAGTGCATGCGGAGATGCCGGACGACGCCCCAGCCGCGGAGCTTGAGCGCCACGAGCATGACCCAGGGTCCCTCCATGATGTTCAGCCAGACGATGTAGGCGAGCGGATCCTCGGAAGTGCGTGCACCGATGCCGTCGGTCACGGTGTATCCCGCGATCGTGACGCCGGTAAGCGCGGCGAAGATCGCGGCGCGGATGTCGAGGCCGCGCGGCAGGCCGCGACCGAAGGCGACGCCGGCGAGGCCCACCGACACCAGCACGACGCCGATCGCCTCCCGGAACGAAAGATGCTCCGAGAGCAGCGCGCCGGAGAAGACCGCGACCAGCAGAGGACCCAGGCCTCGCGCTATCGGGTAGACGAAGCTGAGGTCGCCATGCGCGTAGGCCTGGAGCAGGAAGTAGTAATAGAAACAGTGGATGATCACCGAGGAGATCAGCCAAGGCCAGGCCTCGGCCTTCGGGATCGCCACGAACGGCGCGAAGAAGAGGCCGATCACCGAGCCGACGCTCATGACGACGGCGAGCGTGACCAGGCGGTCGCTGTTGTCGGATTTGACCAGCGCGTTCCAGGTGGCGTGGATCAGCGCCGCGGCCAGCACCGCGCCGATGACGAGCGGGTCGAGCTTGGTCGCGACGTTCATGCGGCCCTGGCGACGGCGGCCGCAGTGATGGCTACTTGGTGCCCTTCCAGAAACCGATCTTCGAGCCCTTCGCCGCCATCTCGGCCGTCTGGTAGTCGGCCCCGGTCTTGGGATCGGCGTTGGCCCAGCCGTTCCGCACCTGGACGTAGCCCAGGTCCTTGCCCTCGGCCTTGCAGAAGGCGGTCGGCTTTTTGTCGTCGGTGATCCCCTTGTCGACGCACGTCACCAGCTTCCCTTCGACCTGCTCGCGCAGGTGATTGAAGGCCGCGTTGCCGCAGAGCCAGGGAAGCGCGCCGGCGAGGCATTTCTGGTCCTTCGACGGGCCGATGATCCCGAACAAGCGATAGCGCTTGCCCGAAACTTCCAGGGTATCGGCCGAAACGACGGTGGCACGGCCACGAATCTCCTCTTGCGCGCGGGCCGGGACCACCGCGACAAGGGCGAAGGCCGTTGCCAGGACGACGCGGAAGCCGATACGCATGACATAAATCCGTAACATGCAGTCTGTCGGCGGTCGAGCGCCGACACGTTACAAGTTATGGCTTCAGGGGGAGACTGCAATCCATGGACAAGCTGGTGGTCGAGGCGATCGGGCTGGTGGCGGTGATGATCGGGCTCGCCTCGCTCGTCCCGCAGCTGCTCAAGACCTGGAAGACGCGCAGCGCCGGCGACCTGTCGCTGGCCTGGCTCGTGCTCCAGGTCGTGGCCTACGGCTTCGGCTTCGCCTACGTGCTGATGCTGGACGCCTGGGCCTCGATCTTCGGTCACATCGTCGGCGGCAGCCTCACGGTCGGGCTGCTCCTGCTCAAGCTTCGCTTCGATTCGAGGGACGCCGGAAGACGACTCGCAGAAGTGTCGAATCCCCCGGGTGCTGCCTGACCTCGCCGCCGAGCGAGCGACAGAGGTCGAGCATCTTCGCGTTCTCGGCGAGCACGTCGCCGAGAACCTCGTCGATTCCCCGCCACCAGGCGAATCCGAGAACGCGGTTCATCAGCGTAGGGCCGAGACCGTGCCCTTGCTGGTCGGTGCGGACGATCAGCGCGAACTCCGCCGTCTTTCCGGCTGCATCCGCCGAGAGCCGTCCGACGCCCAGGATGTCGTCGGGCGAGTCGTAGGCGACTAGCGCCATCTCGCGGTCGGGATCGAGATGGCTGAGCCTGTGTCCCAGTGTCTCGGGCAGGCGCTTCAGCGGCTGGAGGAAGCGCATGCGCACGTCCTCGGGCGAAAGCTTGGCGAAGAATACGTGAAGGTTCGGCTCGTCTTCGGACCGCATCGGGCGGATGCGGATCCTCCGTCCGCCGGCCTCGATCTCGTCTTCCCGGTCCGGCGGCACGGTCAGTAGCGGCGGTCGCGATCCACCGGGTGCAGAAGCGGCCGCCCGGCGAGCGCGCGACGGTAGTTCTCGACGATCTGCGGCGCCGCCGTCGCGGCCAGGGTCGGCGCGGAGACGTGCGGCGTCACGACGATCTTCGGATGCCGCCAGAACGGATGCGCCGCCGGCAGCGGCTCCTCGCGGAAGACGTCGAGCGCGGCACCGCCGAGCTGGCCCGAGTCGAGCAGCGCCACGAGGTCCGCGTCGACGATCAGCTTGCCGCGGCCCGCATTGATGACGAAGGCCCCCTTCGGCAGCCACGACAGGCGTTTGCGGTCGAGCAGATCCTCGGTCGCGGGCGTGTGCGGCAGCAGTACGATCAGGATGTCGGTGCGGGCGAGGAAAGGCTTGAGCCCGTCGTCGCCGAAGAAGGTCTCGACGCCCTCGATCCGCTTGGCCGTGCGGCTCCATCCGGCGAGCGGGAAGCCGAACAGCTTGAGCCGCTTCAGCGCATGCCCGCCGAGCTCGCCCAAGCCCATCATGCCGATGCGCCGCTTCTGCCACATCGGCGCCGGCAGCTCGTGCCAGCGGCCCTCGGCCTGCAGCTTCCGGTATTCCGGATCCTGCTTGTGGAAGCGGAGCACGTTGAGAACGATCCAATGCGTCATGTCCTCGGTCATCGACGGATCGACGATGCGCGAGATCGGCAGCTTCGGTGGCAGCGCGGTGTCGCGGAAGACGTGATCGACGCCAGCGCCGAGCGACTGCAGTCCGCGCAGGTTCGGAAGCTTCGCCAGCGACCCTTGCGGGAACGCCCAGCCGACGCAGAAGTCGATGTCCGCCGGATTGCCGACATCCGGCCAGACGCGCAGCTCCACTTCGGGCAGCAGCGGCGTGAGCGCCTTGGTCCAGGCGGCGATGTCGTCGGGATCGGCCTTGAAGAGGATCGCCATATAGCTCGGATCTCGTGTTCTTACCCTCTCCGTCGCGTCGAACGCGGGGGAGGGACGGGCTGAGGGCATGGCTCCGGCGCAGAAGCCGCTCCGATATTGGCGAGAGAAGACGAAGCGGTCGAGTGATGCATCTCACACCCCCGCTTACCCCCGGGCCCCACCCTGCCCTCCCCCGCCCTTCGGTAGGGGGAGGGTTCAGAGGGAGGTCAGCTCGCGCGTTTCCACGTGGTGCCGCCGGCGGTGTCCTCGAGCACGACGCCCTGGGCCTTGAGCTCGTCCCGGATGCGGTCGGCCTCGGGGAAGTTCTTCGCCTTCCGCGCCTGGAGGCGCCGCTGGATCATGCCGGCGATCTCGGTCTCGTCCAGGCTGGCGACACCCGCCGGCTGCCAGCGGAACCAGGCGACGGTGTCCGCCTGCAGCAGGCCCATGACGCCGCCGGCAGCACGCAGCTCGCCGGCGAGCCGACGCCTCTCGGCTGGGTCGGTCGCCTTGTTGAGCTGGCTCGCGATCTCGTGCAGATGCGAGATCGCCAGCGGCGTGTTGAGGTCGTCCTCGAGCGCCGCCATCACCGACAGCGGGACGTCCTTCGCCGCCGGCACGTCGTTCGCGGCCTGCAGCGCCTGGTAGAGGCGGTCGAGCGCGTTCCTCTGCTCCTTGAGCCCTTCGTTGGTCCACTCCAGCGGCTGGCGGTAGTGGCCGGTCAGCATGTAGTAGCGGAGCGCCTCGCCCGGGGCGTCGCGCAGCAGCTCGTTGACGGTGCGGAAGTTGCCGAGCGACTTCGACATCTTCTCCGAACCGAAGTTGAGCATGCCGTTGTGTAGCCAGTAGCGCGCCATCGGCCACGAGCCGGTGGCGCAGCAGCTCTGCGCGTTCTCGTTCTCGTGGTGCGGAAAGATCAGGTCGAGCCCGCCGCCATGGATGTCGAACTGCTCGCCGAGCAGTTCCATCGCCATCGCCGAGCACTCGATGTGCCAGCCCGGGCGGCCGCGGCCCCAGGGGCTGTCCCAGCCCGGCTGGTCGTCGCGCGACGGCTTCCACAGCACGAAGTCGGCCGGATCGCGCTTGTAGGGTGCCACGTCGACGCGGGCGCCGGCGACCATCTCGTCGCGGTTGCGGCCGGAAAGCTTGCCGTAGTCCGGCATCGAGGGGACGTTGAACAGCACGTGCCCCTCGGCCGCGTAGGCATGCCCCTTTTCGATCAGCTTCTCGGCGATCCTGATGATCGGCTCGATGAACTCGGTCGCCCGCGGCTCGTGGTCCGGCGGGTATGTGAGCAGCGCCAGCATGTCTTCGCGGTACTGCTTCAGCGTCCGGTCGGTCAGGTTCCGGATCGTCTCCGAATTCGCGGCGGCACGATCATTGATCTTGTCGTCGATGTCGGTGACGTTGCGGACGTAGGTCACCTTCGCGTTCGGATAGACCTGCCGAAGCACGCGGTAGAGCACGTCGAAGACGATGACCGGCCGCGCGTTGCCGATATGCGCGAAGTCGTAGACGGTGGGGCCGCACACATACATGCGCACATGGTTCGGATCGAGGGGCTGGAACTCCTCTTTCTTCCTCCAGAGCGTGTTGTGCAGCTTGAGACCCATGGTACCGGCTACGCCTCCTTTCGATTCAATCGCGCGAGCGCCCGCTCGCGGCCGATGAGGACTAGCAAAGACTTGAGTTCGGGTCCATGCGAACGACCCGTCAGCGCCAGCCTGAGCGGCAGAAAGAGATCCTTGCCCTTCCTGCCGGTCGTCTTGGACACGTCTTTCGTCCAGGCACCCCAGGTCGCTTCGCTCCACGGCTCGGCCGGCAGCAGCGACGCCGCCGCATCGACGAAGGTAGGGTCGGCGATCTCGGTACGGATCGGCCCGCGGATCACCGGTAGCCACTCGGCCACGTCGGAGACGCGCGTCAGGTTCGGCCGGAGCGCCAGCCAGATGCGCTCGTCGGTGCCGGGAGGCAGGCGATCCTTCACCGAAGCGTAGTCCAGATGCTGGATCAGCCGGTGGTTGAGACGCGGCAGCTCCTCCGGATCGAATTTCGGCGTCGCACGGCCGAAATGGCCGAGATCGAAATGCTTCGCGAGGTCGTCGAGCGAGAGGAAGGGCTCGACCGCGTCCGAGGTGCCGAGATGGGCGAGCAGGCTGTTGATCGTCATCGGCTCGATCCCATCGTCGCGCAGGCTCGCGATCGAAAGGCTGCCGACACGCTTGGAAAGGCCCTCGCCGGCCGAATCCGCGATCAGCGTCATGTGCGCGAAATGCGGGACCAGGGCGCCCAGCGCCTGAAACAGCTGGATCTGGATCGCGGTGTTGGCGACATGGTCCTCGCCGCGGATCACGTCGGTGACGCCGAGATCGATGTCGTCGACCACGGTCGCCAGCGTGTAAATCGGCCGGCCGTCGGCGCGCAGGAGAACCGGGTCGGAGAGGTTCTCCGCCTCGAAATGCACCGGGCCGCGCACGCGGTCGTTCCACTCGATCCGGCCCGGCTCGAGCTTGAGCCGCCAATGCGGGACGATGGCCTTCGCGAGCCCGGCGCGTTCGGCTTCCGACAGCTTGAGCGCGGCGCGGTCGTAGACCGGCGGCTTTCCAGCGTTGATCTGCGTCTTCCGCTTCAGCGACAGTTCTTCCGGCGTCTCGAAGCACGGATAGAGCCGGCCGGAAGCCTTCAGGCGCTCGGTGGCGTCGGCATAGCGATGCATCCGGTCGGACTGACGATCGAACAGATCCCAGGTGAGCCCGAGCCAGTGGAGATCCTCCTCGATGCCGCGCGCGAAGGCTGCGGTCGAGCGCTCGGTGTCGGTGTCGTCGAGACGCAGCAGGAACTTTCCGCCCTGCTGGCGGGCGAAGAGCCAGTTGACCAGCGCCGTCCGGATGTTCCCGACATGCAGCCGCCCGGTCGGGCTCGGCGCGAAGCGGACGAGGGTCATCGCCGCTACTTCTGGAACGCGTTGACGATCGGGTAGCGGCGGTCGCGGCCGAAGGCGCGGCGCGTGATCTTGACTCCCGGCGGCGCCTGGCGGCGCTTGTACTCGGCACGGTCGAGCATGCGCCAGACGCGCCGGACGGTCGCCTCGTCATGGCCACGGGCGACGATCTCCTCGACCCTCATCTCGCCCTCGATCAGGCAGGAGAGAATGTCGTCGAGCTTGTCGTAGGGCGGCAGCGTGTCCTGGTCGGTCTGGTTCGGCTTCAGCTCGGCCGATGGCGGCTTGGTGATCACGCGCTCGGGCATAACGCGGCCAGCCGGCCCGCGAGCACCGTCAGGCAGTGCCTGGTTGCGCCAGCGGCAGAGCTCGAAAACGGTCGTCTTGTAGACGTCCTTCAAGACCGCATAGCCGCCGCACATGTCGCCGTAAAGCGTCGCGTAGCCGACCGACAT
>CAZZLX010000119.1:0-8647 GCA_964655235.1 uncultured Rhizobium sp. | reverse complement strand
CATCAGGGTCCTGGCGGCGACCTTGGCGTCCTTGAACTTGTCCTGGCCGGTGATCGCGTCGAGCGCGGCGTCGGCCATGGTCATCGCGACCTCGGCCTTCTTGGCGCCGATGAGCTTCAGGTTGTCGACCGAGCCGCCGGTCACCTCGGCCGTCGCCGAGTAGCCTGGAATCTTCGACAGCAGGTTGGCCATGCCGCCGCCGAGCGGGTAGTAGACGCCGCCGGTGCCGCCGGTGACGATCGAAAGCTTGGTGTCCTGGGCCATTGCCGGAGCGGCGAGCCCGACCGCGAGCGCCGCGGCGATAAGGATGTTGGGGAAGCGCGCCATGATCATTCACTCCCTTTCCGTGGTGTTTTCCGCACTCTAGCAACCGCCCGGGCCGGGCGAAAGCCGCTTGCCCCGGCCGGCCGCCGCCGCTACGGTCGCCGCCAATTCCATTCAGAGGCGATCGTCATGGAGATGACCGGCGAGCAGCGCCTGCCTGCCCCGCGCGAGGTGGTATGGGCGGCGCTCAACGACCCCGAGATCCTGAAGCAGTGCATCCCGGGCTGCGAGGAGATCGAGAAGACCTCCGACACCGAGATGAACGCCAAGGTCGCGGTAAAGGTCGGGCCGGTCTCGGCCAAGTTCACCGGCCAGGTGACCCTGAGCGACCTCGACCCGCCGAACGGCTACACTATCTCCGGTGAGGGCAAGGGCGGCGTCGCCGGTTTCGGCAAGGGCGGCGCCAAGGTGACGCTGGCCGAAGACGGGGACGGCACGATCCTCCGCTACGAGGTCACCGCAAGCGTCGGCGGCAAGCTCGCCCAGATCGGCGCCCGCCTGATCGACGCCACCGCCAAGAAGATGGCCGAGGACTTCTTCGGCCGCTTCTCCCAGATCGTGGCGACCCGGGTCGCCGGTGCCGAGACGCCGGCACCGGCGGGCGTTGCCGCACCGCTCGCGGGCACCGCCGAGCCGCCGCAGACGCCGTCGTTGGGCACGATGCTCGGCAGCGTGGGCGCGCCGCGCTCGGGCTTGAGCCCGATGACCTGGGTGTCGCTGATCGTCGTCATCGTGCTCCTGATCCTTCTCGTCGTGATGCGATGACCGTTCCCGACGACCGCGCGCTCGCGACGCACGCCCGCGCCTGGCCATTCGAGGAGGCTCGGCGCCTTGTGCAGCGCTACGAGAAGGCGCCGCCGGCCAAGGGCTACGTGCTGTTCGAGACCGGCTACGGTCCCTCGGGCCTGCCGCATATCGGCACCTTCGGCGAGGTCGCGCGCACGACCTGGGTGCGTCAGGCGTTCCAGCGGCTGTCGACCATCCCGACCAAGCTCTTCGCCTTCTCCGACGACATGGACGGGCTCCGCAAGGTGCCCGACAACGTGCCGAACCCGCAGAAACTCGCCGAATACCTGGGAATGCCGCTGACCTCGGTGCCCGATCCGTTCGGCTCCAACGAGAGCTTCGGCTCGGCCAACAACACTCGGCTCCGCGCCTTCCTCGACGGCTTCGGCTTCGAGTACGAGTTCCTGTCGGCAACCGAGTGCTACCGCTCGGGCCGCTTCGATGCGACACTCCGGAAGATCCTCGAGCACTACGACGAGGTCATCAACGTCGTGCTGCCGACGCTCGGCCCCGAACGGCGCGCGACGTACAGCCCGTTTCTTCCGGTCAGCCCGCGCACCGGCAAGGTGCTGCAGGTGCCGATCGTCGCCCGCGACGTCTCCGCCGGCACCGTCAGCTACCGCGATCCAGACACCGACCAGCTGACCGAGGTGCCGGTCACCGGCGGCGGCTGCAAGCTGCAATGGAAGTGCGACTGGGCGATGCGCTGGGTGGCGCTCGGCGTCGACTACGAGATGTCGGGCAAGGACCTGATCGACTCCGTCAAGCTGTCGAGCCAGATCTGCCGCATCCTCGGATCCTCGCCCCCCGAAGGCTTCAACTACGAGCTCTTCCTCGACGAGAAGGGCCAGAAGATCTCCAAGTCCAAGGGCAACGGCCTCGCGGTCGAGGAATGGCTGCGCTACGCGCCGCCCGAGAGCCTGGCGCTCTACATGTTCCAGTCGCCTAGGAAGGCCAAGCGCCTGTTCTTCGATGTGATCCCGCGCGCGGTCGACGACTACCTGACCTTCATCGAGAAGTATCAGGAGGAGGAGCCGGCGAAGCGGATCGAGAATCCCGCCTGGCACCTGCACGACGGCCACCCCAAGAGCGCGTCGTCACCGGTCAGCTTCGGCCTGCTGCTCAACCTCGCCAGCGTCGCGCATGCCGAGGACAAGGGTGCCATGTGGGGCTTCATCAGCCGCTACGTGCCCAACGCCACGCCGGCGACCGAGCCGTTCCTCGACCGGCTCGTCGGCCACGCGGTTGCCTACTACAAGGACCAGATCAAGCCGGCGAAGCAGTACCGGAAGCCGACCGAGATGGAGCGCGCCGCGCTCGCCGATCTGGCGAAGGAACTCGCGGCGGCGCCGGCGGGAGCGGACGCCGAGGCTCTGCAGAACCTCGTCTACGAGGTCGGCAAGCGCCACGCCTTCACCGATCTGCGCGCCTTCTTCCAGGCGCTCTACGAGATCCTGCTTGGCCAGAGCCAGGGCCCGCGCTTCGGCGGCTTCGTCGCCCTCTACGGCCTCAAGGAGACCGTGGCGCTGATCAATCGCGCGCTCGCGGGCGAGGATCTCGCGAAGGACTGACGGCTACGCGCTCTTGTGCGCGTAATCCCAGTAGAGCTCGCGGGCCCGCTTGTAGACGGGACCGGCCTGAAGATGGCGGTCCTCGATGCGCGTGCAGGGCTGGACCTTGGCGTAGTTGCCTGACGAGAAGATCTCGTCGGCCTCCAGCACCTCTTTCACCTTCACCGTCCGCTCTTGGACCTCGTATCCCGCCTTCTTGAGCAGGTCGATGATCCGCGCGCGCGTGACGCCCGGAAGGAAGGTGTTGTTGAGGATCGGCGTGT
This sequence comes from uncultured Rhizobium sp., assembly GCA_964655235.1. Taxonomy (GTDB): domain Bacteria; phylum Pseudomonadota; class Alphaproteobacteria; order SHVZ01; family SHVZ01; genus SHVZ01. The sequence continues at coordinate 5,703 of CAZZLX010000119.1, read as the reverse complement.
GCACGACGCCGTCCTTGACGAAGAACAGGTTGGCGGTCGCGAACTCGGCGACGTTGCCGTTGAGGTCGCGCACGACCGCGTTCTCGAAGCCCTTTGTCTTCGCTTCCATCATGATGCGGCCGGCGAGCGGATAGAGGCAGGCGGCCTTGGCGTCGGTCGGGGCGGTCTCGGGCGACGGGCGGCGGAACTGCGAGACACAGGCCGAGAAACCGCCCTTCGGCAGCGGCGACTCGTAGACCGAGCACATGAAGCGCGTCGTCGTCGGATCCGGATCGATCCAGCCGCCCTCGGCGAAGAACATCGGCCTGATGTAGAGCTCGGCGTCCTTCGGGAACTTGCGCACGCCTTCCTTGCAGATCTCCACGATCTCGCCGGCGCTCAGCATCGGCTTCATCAGCATGTTCTCGGCCGAGCGGACGGCGCGCTGGCAATGCAGGTCGAGATCGGGCGTGACGCCCTCGAAGGCGCGCGCGCCGTCGAAGATGATCGACGAGAGCCAGGTCGCGTGGCTCATCGGACCGAGCACCATCGGGTTTCCTTCGACCCAACGGCCGTCGACATAGGTCCAGGCTTTCATGGAGGCTCCGAACGGGGAAGTTCAGGCGAAGTCTAGCCCCGCGATTCGGAGGACGCTACCCGTTGTCCTTCGCACCGTCTCCGGACGGCTCGCCGTCGGACTCGGGCGCCTCGTTGGTCGGGATGCGATAGCCCTCGCCGAGCCAGCGATGCAGATCAACATCCGTACAGCGCTGCGAGCAGAACGGCTTGTGCGCCGGCTCCGGCGGCTTGCCGCAGATCGGGCATGTCTCCGGCTTGCGATCGGCGAGCCGCGTAACCTCGGCCACCCGCTACTCCCTCACCACGTCGACCTGGTCCCGTGCGTATCCCGGCCCCGCCTCGAGCGCAACGGCGCGGCCAGCCTCGGCCAGCGCGGCCGCCCCCTCGCCTTCGAGCCAGGCGATCACGTCCGCCGACGCGATCAGCCGAAGGCGCCCGCCTTCGGCACGGACGAGCATCCGCAGCGCGGACAGCGCGGCGGTCTCGACGGCCGAGGTACTGAGGATTGCGGCCAGGCTCGGGCCACGGCGCGGCCGCGTCATCTCGTAGAGGCCGGCGCGGGTCCAGCCGAGGCAGTCGACCGGCTCCGGATCGCCGGCAACGGCGGCCTTCATCGCCGCGTCGACGCGGTCGCGGTCGCCCTTGCCGTCGGTGAACGGGAAGTCGACGACGAGCATGCCGCCGAGCTGGCGCAGCCGGATCAGCCGCCCGATCTCGCGTGCCGCCGCGAGGCAGAGGTCGAGACGACTGCCGGTGCCGTTGACGTCGATCGCGGTCAGCGTCTCGCCTTCCTCGACCAGCAGGCGCCCGCCGGGTATCGGGCTCTCGCGCGCGAGAGCCCGCGCCAGCTCGTCCTCGATGCCGAGCGCTTCGAACGGCCGTTCGACCTTCTCGACCGCCACGGACAGGGAGCGCAGCTTGGCTGCGGTCGCGGCATCGCCGGCGATCATGCGCTCAGGCCGGAACCGGCGCACCAGCAACGTGACCGCATCGGGCGGTGACCACAGACGGCGCGGCGGCGCCTCGCCGAAGCGCGCCTCGATCGCGCGCCACTGGTCGAGCAGATCGCGCCAGATCCCTTCGAGATCGTCGCTCTCCCGCGCCGCCGAACGGACGATCAGGCCGGGGCCGCCGTAGGCGAGGCCCTTCAGCCGCTCGCGAAGCCGCTTCCGCACGGACTCGGGAAGCTGGCGGGAGACGGCGACGCCGGGCTGCACGGTCAATGCGATCGCACCGCCGTCGAGCACGAGCGCGCGCGTGACTTCGGGTCCCTTGTCGCCGACGGCGTCCTTGGCGAACTGCACGGGGATCGACGAGCCTTCGACGGCGGGCACCGGAAGGAACGCCGGCTTCGGCCCGCCGATGTCGAGAAAGGTCCCGACACCCGGCTCGACCTTGAGGGCACGCGCGAGATGGATCGCGCCGAGCCCGCTCTTCCCGCCCAGGCGATCGAGATGGACCTCGACCATGCGGCCTTCCTCGCGGACCGCGATCCGCGTCTCGCCGGGATTGCGCTCGACGACGAGATCGATCACCGGAAGCCGAGACCGGAAAGCATCGCGTAGACCTCCGCGAGCCCGAGGCCGACGACGTTGGAATAGGAGCCGCGGATCTGAGTGATGTAGGCGGCGGCACCGCCCTGGATCGCGTAGCCGCCGGCCTTGCCGCGCCAGTCGCCGGCGGCGACATAGGCCGCGATCTCGGCATCGGTCAGGCGCTTGAAGGCGACGACGGTGGTGACGAGGCGCTTGCGCTTCGTGCCGTCGGGCGCACGGACGGCGACGCCGCCGATCACGCGATGGCGCCGGCCGGAAAGGCGCGTGAGGCATTCGAGCGCCTCGGCCTCGGTCTCGGCTTTCGGCAGCATGCGGCGGCCGAGCGCGACCACGGTGTCGGCGGCGAGCACATAGGCATCAGGATGTCGAGGTGCCACCGCATCGAGCTTGGCCTCCGCCAGGCGGATCGCCAGGTCGGCAGGGAGCTCACGCTTTAACGGGGTTTCGTCGAGATCGGCGGCATCGACCGCATCGGGCGGCCAGCCGATCTGGGCCAGGAGCTCGTGGCGCCGCGGCGAGGCCGAGGCGAGCACCAGGCGCGCGCGCCGGGACGGCGCGGCCATCGGACTTACTTGAAGCGGAAGGTGATGCGCCCCTTAGTCAGGTCGTACGGGGTCATCTCGACATTGACCCGGTCGCCGGCGAGGACGCGGATGCGGTTCTTGCGCATGCGGCCCGAGGTATGGGCCAAAACGATATGCTCGTTGTCGAGCTTCACCCGGAACATGGCATTGGGCAGAAGCTCGGTGACGGTGCCCGAAAACTCGATGACGTCTTCCTTCGGCATGCAAACTCCGTAGTTGCGGGGCGAAAACCGCGGGAAAGTGGGCTCAAGGGGGCGCCCGGTCAAGCGGAAACGGCGGTTTTCTCAGCCAAAAGCAGGGGTTCTGCCGGGCGGAAAGCGTTCCTGGATGCGCCGGATCAGCCCGTCGCGAACGTCGCGATAAGCGGCCAGGCGCGCCTCGCGCGCGCCCTCGACGATGGTCGGATCGAAGGTCGGCCAGTATTCGACGTCGCAGGCCATCACGCGGGTCATTTCGAGCGCGCGATGATGCGCCTCCGGCGACAGCGTCACCACGACGTCGAACGAGGTGTCGGCCAGCGTGTCGAAGGCCTTGTGCCGGTGACGGCCGATGTCGATGCCGCTCTCGCGCCTGACCTCGATGGCGAAGGGATCGACATCGCGCCCGCGGATGCCGACCGAGTCGACGTAGACGCGCTTCCCGTGCAGATGCTTGAGATAGCCCTCGGCCATCGGCGACCGCACCGCGTTCTGGGTGCAGGCGAAGAGGACCGCCGAGGGGAGCATGACGTTGCTCATACCCGGAGATGCAGCGCGCAGATCAGGGTGAACAGGCGCCGCGCGGTGTCGAGGTCGAGCACGACCTTGCCGGCGAGGCGCTCGATCAGCAGTTCCGAGCCCTCGTTGTGGAGCCCGCGACGCCCCATGTCGATCGCCTCGATCTGGCTCGGGCTCGCCTGGCGGATCGCCGCGTAGTAGCTGTCGCAGAGCGTGAAGTAGTCCTTGATCACGCGCCGGAACGGGCTCAGCGACAGCCCGATCATCAGCAGCGCATCTCCCTCCTCGCCTGCGTCCGTCCGGATGTCGAGCATCAGCCGGTTCTCTTCGACGAAGAGCCGGAGGTGATACGGGCCGCCGTGGCCGACGAGCTCGAAACGGTTGCTCTCGATCAGGTCGTAGACCGCGACCGCGCGCTCGTGATCGATCTCCGGGCCGCGCCGCGCGATGCTCGCCTCGTCGAGCGAGATGCGGGCGATGCGGCCGGGCGCGGACATCTCCGGATCAGCGTCGGTTGAGGCGGATCGCCACGGACCGGGCGTGGGCGGGCAGGCCTTCGGCCTCGGCCAGCCTGATCGCGGCGGGGCCGATGCGGGCGAGCGCATCGGCGGTGCAGCCGACCACGGTCGTGCGCTTGAGGAAGTCGAAGACCGAGAGCCCGGAGGAGAAACGCGCGGTGCGCGAGGTCGGCAGCACGTGGTTTGGGCCGGCGACATAGTCGCCGATCGCTTCCGGCGTATGACGGCCGAGGAAGATCGCGCCGGCATGGCGGATCTTCTCGGCGAACGCCTTGGGCTCGGCGATCGCTAGTTCGAGGTGCTCGGGCGCGAGACGGTCGACCAGCGCCGCCGCATCGTCGAGCTGTCGCACCAGGATCGCGGCGCCGTGGTTCTGCCAGCTCTCGCGCGCGACGGCTTCGGTCGACAACGCCTTGAGATGGATCTCGGCGGCGCGGATGACCTCGTCGATGAACCTGGCGTCATCGGCGATCAACACCGACTGCGCGACCGGGTCATGCTCGGCCTGGGAGAGAAGATCGGCGGCGATCCAGGCCGGATCGTTGTCGCGGTCGGCGACGACCAGGATCTCGGAAGGTCCGGCGATGGAGTCGATGCCGACGCGACCGAACACCATGCGCTTGGCGGTCGCGACGTAGGCGTTGCCGGGCCCGACGATCTTGTCGACGGCGGCGATGGTCTTCGTGCCATAGGCGAGCGCGCCGACCGCCTGCGCGCCGCCGATACGATAGACCTCGTCGACACCGGCAAGCTTCGCCGCCGCCAGCACAAGCGGATTGACCACGCCGTTCGGCGTCGGCACCACCATCGCCAGCCGCGAGACGCCGGCGACCTTGGCCGGGATCGCGTTCATCAAGACCGAGCTTGGATAGGCGGCGCGCCCGCCCGGCACGTATAGGCCGACCGCATCGACCGGCTTCCACGCGAGGCCGAGCGTCACGCCGTCCTCGTCGTCGAAGCCGAAATCGTCCGGCACCTGGCGGCGGTGAAAGGCCTCGATGCGCTTCGCCGCGAGTTCGAGCGCCTCGCGCGTGTCTGCGGGTACCGAGGCCGCCGCCTTGGCGATCTCGTCGTCGCCGAAGCGGATGCCGGTCCTGCCGAGATCGAGCTTGTCGAAACGCTGCGTGTAGTCGATTAGCGCCGCGTCGCCGCGGGCGCGCACGTCCTCGAGGATGTCGCGGACGACGCCGGAAACGTCGTCGGTCACCGCCTCGCGGTCGGCGAGCAGCGTGTCGAAGTCGGCGGCGAAGCCGGGGGACGAAGCGTCAAGCCGCCTGGGCATCGAGGCCGGCGGCGGCGCGGAAGCGCTCGAGCCAGTGACGGAGCTGTTCGCTCCGCGTCTTGAAGGCGGAGCGGTTAACGGCGAAGCGGGTGGTCACGTCGGCGATGTGCTCAACCTCGACCAGGCCGTTCTCCTTGAGCGTGCGGCCCGAGGCGACGAGGTCGACGATGCGACGGCAGAGGCCCAGCTGCGGCGCCAGCTCGAGCGCACCGTTGAGTTTGATGCACTCGGCCTGCACGCCGCGGCGGGCGAAGTGGCGCTTGGTGACTTCCGGATACTTGGTGGCAACGCGGAGATGGCTCCAGCGCTGCGGGTCCTCGGTCTCGGCGAGATCCTTCTTTTCCGCGACCGCAAGCCGGCACTTGCCGATGCCGAGGTCGAGCGGCGTGTAGATCTCGGAGGTCGCCGAATCCATAAACAAGTCGGACCCGGCCAGCGCCATGTGCGCCGCACCGAACGCGAGAAAGGCCGCGACGCCGAAGGAACGCA
>CAZZLX010000118.1:0-8653 GCA_964655235.1 uncultured Rhizobium sp. | reverse complement strand
CACCTGGTAGAGCACGTCGCGCGCGGTCTTCTCGCCGGCGGCCCGCATCATCATCCAGGCGGCGATGTAGGGCGCGGCGAGGCAGCCGCCGGCCGAGGCGAGGTTGCCGTCGGCGTAAAAGGCGCGGTCGAGGATCTCGATGCCGGTGCCGTCGAACAGCGGCTTCGTCATGTGGTCCGTGCAGACGCGTCGCGTCGTCAGCAGGCCGAGCGCGTGCACGATGAGCGCGCCCGAGCATTGAGAGGCGACGAGCTGGCGCGCCGAATCGAGCCGGATCCGGTCGAGGACCGCGCGGTCCTTGGAAATCGTGTCGGTCTGGGATCCGCTGCCGACGATCACCGCGTCGGCGGACGCGGCGAACTCCAGAGGCTGCTGCGCTTCGACCGTGACGCCGCCACGCGAAGAGACGCGACCCGCGGGCGCGACGATCGACGCCTTCCACCCTTTCACCCGGTTCAGGATGTTGCAGGCGACGAAGGAGTCGATCTCGTTGAAGCCGTCGAAGGTGAGGATGGCGATCTGCATGGCGGCCCCGAGGAAGGGTCCGCCGTCTTAGCCGAGCCCGCGGCTCCTGTCCAAGGCGCCCGCGCCAGTGGGCCGCTTACGGCGTCGGTACCGGGGCGTCGAGGCCGATCGACTTGAGCGCGGCTTCGAGCTGGCGGCCGTCATAAGGTTTCGGCAGCAGCTTGGTGATCCGGTCTTCGGCCACGCGCTTCTTGAGATTGTCGGTCGAGTAGCCGCTGGCGACGATGACGCCGAGCTCCGGCTTGATCTGGCGAAGCTCGCCGACCAGCACGTCGCCCTTGCGGTCGGGGAGGCCCATGTCGATCAGCGCCGCGGCGATCTCCCTGCCGGACTGCAGGACGTTGACCGCCTCGGTCGCCGAGCCGGCCTCGGCCACCTGGAATCCCAGGGTCTCCAGCGTGTCGACCGTGACCATGCGGATCAGCGCCTCGTCCTCGACGACGAGCACGCAGGGCGGCTCGCCCGCCTTGGATGCGACGTTCGCGGACGAGCCTGGCGCCGAAGCGGCGGGTGCCGTCGGCGTCGTCGAAGGCTTCGGTGCCGGGGGCACGGACGGGGGAACGGATGAGGCGAGGGTGTTGGTCATGGCAGCTCCGTCCAGCACCTCGCGCAGCTTGGCAGCAAGGGCGGGATAGGTGAAGGGCTTGGTGATCAGCTGGACGCCGGCGTCGAGCCGGCCGTCATGGACGAGCGCGTCGGCGGCGTAGCCGGTGGTGAACAGCACTCGGAGATCGGGCCGGCGGCGGCGCGCCTCCTCGGCGAGCCTGCGGCCGTTCATGCCGCCGGGCAGGCCGATGTCGGAGAACAGCAGGCGCACGCCCGGCTCGCGCATCAGGAGATCGAGCCCCTGCTGGCCGTTCGGCGCCTGCAGCACGCGATAGCCCAGCTCGCGCAGCACGTCGGTGGTGTAGGCGCGCACGTCCTCGTCGTCCTCGACCACGAGGATGATCTCGCTGTGCGCCGTGACCGGAGTCTTCTTTGCCGCGACGGGTTCCACCATGTCGGCCGCAGCGTCGCTCCTGGGCAGATAAAGCCTGACAGTCGTTCCCTTGCCGACGTCGCTCTGGATCTTCACATGGCCGCCCGACTGCTTGACGAAGCCGTAGACCTGGCTGAGGCCGAGCCCCGTCGCGTGGCCGACATCCTTGGTCGTGAAGAACGGATCGAAGGCGCGCGCCAGCACCTCGCGGGTCATGCCGGCGCCGGTGTCCGTCACCGCGACGACGACGTAGTTTCCGGGCAGGAGGTCGGCCTGCAAGGGTGCGGAGTTCCGGTCGAGCCGGACGTTGGCGGTCTCGATCGTGAGTCGGCCGCCCGTCGGCATCGCGTCGCGCGCGTTGACCGCGAGGTTGAGCAGCGCCGCCTCGAGCTGGTTCGGATCGGCATTCGCCGCCCACAGCGCGTCGCCGAGCGCGGTCGTCACCTGGATATGCTCGCCGAGCGTCCGGCCCAGCAGGTCGGACATCGCGAGCACCAGGCGATTGACGTCTGTCGGCTTCGGCTCCAGCGGCTGGCGGCGGGCGAAGGCGAGCAGGCTCTGGGTCAGCGACGCCGCCCGCCTGGCGCCGCGGAGCGCATTCTCCACGGAGCGCTCGAGCCGTGCACGGTCTCCGCCGCCTTGGCTTGAAGGGTTGGTCCCGAGCTGTCGCTGGATGGTCTCGAGGTTGCCGAGGATGATCGTCAGCAGGTTATTGAAGTCGTGGGCGACACCGCCGGTCAGCTGGCCGATCGCCTCCATCTTCTGTGCCTGGCGAAGCGCCTCGCCCATGCGCTCGCGCTCGGCCGCTTCGGCTACCAGCCGCTCGTTCGCCGCCTTGAGCTCGGCCGTGCGCTCGGCGACCTTCGCCTCCAGCGTCTCGTTGAGCTTGAGCTGGCGTTCCTCGGCTTCGCGCAGCGCTGCCTCGGTCCGCCGGCGCTCGGTCAGCTCGGTCTGCGCCGCCTGGTAGAGGCGCGCATTGTCGATCGCGATCGAGGCCTGGCTGGCGATGCCGACGGCGAGACGCTCGGCACGATCGGTGAAGACCGCCGGGCGCGGATGGCCGAAGAACAGGCCGCCCAGAACCTCGCCCGAGCGCGAGACCACCGGCACCGCAAGATAGCTGCAGACCGGCAGGTGGCCTGCCGGCATGCCGTGATGCGGCGCGTTCTTGCCGTAGCGCGGATCCTTGGTGATGTCGTCGGATCGAACCACGCCTTCGCCGCCGAAGGTCGGCTGGAACACCTTGGTGTTGCGCGGCATCGGGAACTTCGAGAAGGCTTCGCGCAGCACGCCCGACAGGGTGTAGAGCATGTAGCTCTCACCCTTCTGGTCGATGACGTTGTAGAAGAAGGCGCCGAAGGCGGCACCGGTCAGTTCGGTCGCGGCGTCGGTCACCACCTGCACCGCGCGCGAGAGATCGAGCTCGGCCGCAACCGCGGCGCCGACGCGGTTGAGCGTTTCCAGCGTGCGGGCTTCCTCGCGAAGCTCGTGATCCGCCTCGGCGCGAAGCCGGCCCAGGGCCAGCGCCGTCTCGATGCGCGCGAGCAGATCCGTGCCCGTCGTCGGCTGGGTCAGGTAGTCGTCGGCGCCGGCGCGCAGGCCGTCGAGCCTGGCCGCTAGGTCGCTCCGCGGCGAAAGCAGCAGCACCCGCATGTCGCGCCGGGCTTCGTCGGCACGGATCTGGCGGACGAGGCGCGCGTCATGGGCGACGACGAGGTCGGGAGGACCAGCGGCGATCCGCGCCATCGCCTGGTCCTCGGACGCGATCTCGACGGTGTAGGTGCCGTCTTCGAGGAAGCGGGCATGTTCGCGCGTTTCGGCGCCAGCGTCGACGAGCAGCACGCGGCCGCGCGCAACCGCCGCGATCCGGGGCGGCTCCGCCAGCGTCTGGACGCCGCTGTCCTCTGCCAAGGATGACCTCATGTCGCCTCCGCCGGTAGGCGAGCGGATGACATTGCCACCCCGCACACCGGCATGAGCGACACTTTCAATGGGAGCGTCGCGACGTGCTCTCAACAATTCAGTGACATTTGATCGATCGCCCAAAGGAAAAGCACCCCCGCTCCCGCCGGCGATGCCGCCGGCAGCGTGCGTCAGGGTGCTCAAGAGGGAACGAGGGCGCCGACCGGCCCGTGAACCGGTCGAACGCCTTCGCCAAACAGCCGGGGGGGATTGCCTGCGCCGACGCTTCAGTCGGCCTACTCGTCGTCCTGCTGGTTCTGCTGCGAGGGCTTCTTGTCGAACTGACCGCCCTGCTGCTGGCGGTTGCCGCCCTGCTGCTCCTGCTGGCGGTTCATGTCCGGGTTCTGCTGCTGGCCGGGCTGATTGCCCTGCTGGCCGGGCTTGTTGCCCTGCTGCTGCTGCTTGCCGCCCTGATTCTGGTCCTGCTGGCCCGGTTGCTTGTTCATGTTGCCGCCGTTCTGTTGCTGATTCTTCTGCTGCATCATCGTCTCCTGTGTTTCCGGGGCCGGCACCGGCCGCGCATCCGCGACCTCGTATCGGCCCGCCCAGGACCAACGGCCCGTGCGATTTTTAGTTCCGACTTTTTAGGGTCCGAGAACGGGTGTCTTGGTACCGCAAACCATTGAAATATAAATATGTTATGCCTTAACCTAGTATTTACTGGAAATGCCCAGAATAGCCTCATGCCGGCTTCGAGCCTGATCGCCCCGCCCCGCCTCCGCGCCCTTGCTGGCACCTTGGCGACCCTCCTGCTACTGGGCACGATCGCGCTTGCCGGAGCCGTCGCCGTGGTCACAGCACTCTTGCTCGGCGCCGGCGTCGCCGGCGGGCTCTTCGCTTGGTCGAAGATCTCGGCCCACCGGATGCGAGCGCCTCGACCTCCGCTTCAATAGGCAGCGCGTCCTTGCGGAAGGCGTGGCCAGGACCAAGATCCTGTCCATGCCTCGCTCGCATCTCCTTCATGCGATCCTGCTAGGGATCGCGAGCCTGCTCGCGCTGCCCGCGGCGGCGCAGGTGACGCCGACCGACGATGCCGAGTTCCGCCGCCACCAGGAGCAGGGCCGCCTGGATGCGGCGCGCGAGAACACCCGCATCGAGCGTGAACGCTCCGGCTACGCCAACCCGGCGCCGGCGACGACGACGCGGTCGGATCCACGCGCGATGCTGGACCGCCTCCGCGACCAGAACCGGATGCGCGACGACCAGACGCGGATCGAACGCGAGAGCGACCGGCTGCGGGGCGAGCAGCAGCGCCAGGAACGCGAGCGGATCTTCCAGCCGCCGCAGAACTAGATGCTCTAGCGCCGGTCTTCCCAGGTGCGGCGGCCCTCTTCCGAGAGCTCGCCGGTGTAGTAGCCCTGCATCGGCGCGCGGAACGGCCGCTCCTCGAACGGCTTCACCAGCGCCACGAAAAGCCCGCTTTCCCTGGTCAATCCGCTGCTCGCGAGCAGCGCCGCATAGGCGTCGCGGTCCTTCAGCATGTCGAGGCGATCGCTGCCTTCTTCGCCCGGGCTCATCAGAACCAGGGTGGCGACCCGATACGAATTCGCCGCCGCGAGGTCATGGAAGAACGTGGGGTGATAATTGAAGAAGCCGTGATCAGGGCCGCCCTGGTGCGGCAGCGCGTGCAGCATCAGTCCCCCGGGCCTGACCAGCGCGTGGATCGAGCGGAACAGCTGCGCCTGGTCGAAGACGTGCTCCGAGGTGCCGAAGTTGGTGACCACGTCGAAGGTCTCGGCGACCGGCAGCGGCAGGTTGAGGTCGTGGCGCCAAGCCGCCTCGGTTCCATGCAGGTCGATCGCTCGGTAGGTCGTGCAGTCGAACACGACGCGGTAGAGCAGCTTGGCGAGATCGAAGGCGAGGGTCGGCGCTGCCGCGCTCGTCCGCGTCGCGACCTCGGCCTCGATCTCGGCCACGCGCGCCTCGGAAAGCTTCAGCAGGCGGGCGATCGCAACCACGTCGCTGCCGAGCACATTGCCATAGAGATTCTGCTCGCCGAGATCGAGGACCCGCGCGGTGCCGAGGTCGAAAAGACCGGCCCTTCGCATCCGCACAAGCAGCCCGACGATGGTCTGGGTCAACGCCATAAGACAACTTTAACCGATAACCCTTTGTTCCGACACGCTGTTGGATGTACCTTAAAAGCGTCGGGAAACCGGAGGCGACAAGCCGGACGAAGACGCTCTTTAAGGAGGGGACCGCCATGCGCCAGAAGCTCGAGGGCCGCAAGGCCGAGGCCGTCGACCGGGTGGTCGATCTGGCGAAGGAGCGCCTCGGCGACTCGGGCAAGGCCGCTGAAGCCGAAGCCTTCCTCCGCCTCTTCTACAAGAACGTGCCGGCCGAGGACGTCCAGGCCGAGGATCCGCTCGACCTGTTCGGCGCGGCGATGGCGCTCTGGCGCTTCGCCGAGACCCGCGCGCCCGGCCAGCCCAAGATCCGCGCCTACAATCCGCGCTTCGAGGAGGACGGCTGGCACTCGACCCATACGGTGGTCGAGATCGTCAACGACGACATGCCGTTCCTGGTCGACTCCGTCACCGCGGAGCTGAACCGGCGCGAGCTCGGCGTGCATCTCGTGATCCACCCGGTGGTCCACGTCGTCCGCGACGCCAAGGGCAAGCGCCAGAGCCTCGCCAAGGAGCCCAAGACGGGCACGGCCGAGTCGATGATGCAGATCCGCGTCTCTGCCCGGAGCTCGGCCGAGGTGCTGGAGCAGATCCAGGCCGGCCTCGCCTCGGTCCTCTCCGACGTCCGCCACGCGGTCGCCGACTGGCGCGCGATGCGCGACAAGCTGCTCGAGGTGATCGCCCACATCGAGGCGAACCCGCCGCCGCTGCCTTCGGCCGAAGTGCAGGAGTCGCTCGAGTTCCTGCGCTGGCTCGAAGCCGACCACTTCACCTTCCTCGGGTATCGCGACTTCAAGTACGAGGCCAAGACCGGCCGCATGATCGTCAACGACTCCTCCGGCCTCGGCGTCGTCCGCGATCCCGCGTTCCACATCTTCGGCGGCATGCGCAACATCTCGGAGCTTCCGCCCGAGGTGCGCGCCGAGATCGAACGCCCGACCCTCGTCAACATCGCCAAGGGCAATCGGCTCTCGTCTGTGCACCGGCCCGTGCTGCTCGACGTCATCACCATCAAGGACGTCGACAAGTCGGGCGTCGTCGTCGGCCAGTGGCAGGCGGTCGGCCTGTTCACCTCGGCCGCCTACAACGAGAGCGTCCGTTCGATCCCGCTGCTCCGCCACAAGGTCGACGAGACGCTGAAGCGTGCCGGCTTCACGCCGGGTTCGCACAACGGCAAGACGCTGGTCACCATCCTCGAGACCTTCCCGCGCGACGAGCTGCTGCAGGTGGACCAGGACCTGCTGTTCGACATGGCGATGGGGATCCTGCACCTGCAGGAACGCCAGAGGATCGCGCTGTTCCTTCGGCCCGACACCTTCCGGCGCTTCATCTCGTGCCTCGTCTACGTCCCGCGCGACATCTACAACACCGACCTGCGCCGCAAATTCCAGGCGATCCTCGAGCAGACCCTGCACGGGCCGGTGACGCAGTTCTATACGCAGATCTCGGACTCGGTGCTGGCGCGTCTCCACTTCATCATCCAGACCGACCAGCTCAAGTTCCCCGAAGCCGAGCCGAAGGCGATCGAGGCGAAGCTGATCGAGGCGGCGCGCTCCTGGCGCGACCATCTCTCCCAGGCGCTGATCGAGGCCAAGGGCGAGGAGAAGGGCCTCGCGTTCCTGGATCGCTATGCCGACGCGTTCGCCTCGGGCTATCGCGAGCGCTTCCCCGGGCAGGCCGCGGTTTCCGACATCGAGCGCGTCGAGGAGGTGCTCTCGACCGGACGCGTGGCGATGAACCTCTACACGCCGCTCGATGCCGAGGGCGACGACGTCCATTTCAAGGTCTTCAATCCCGGCAAGCCGATCCCGCTCTCGGACGTGCTGCCGATGCTGGAGAACATGGGCCTCAAGGTGCTGGAGGAGATCCCGTTCCGCGTGCGCCCGAAGGGCACGGACACCAAGGTCTGGATCCAGGACTTCTCGATGCGTTTGAAGGCCGGCGGACAGGTGCCGGTGAGCCGCGTCAGGCAGGCTTTCCATGACGCCTTCCGCCGCGCCTGGTCGGGCGAGACCGAGAACGATGGCTTCAACCGCCTGATCCTCGGCGCCGGCCTCTCGTGGCGCGAGGTCGTGATCTTGCGTGCCTATGCCAAGTATCTGCGCCAGACCGGCTTCACCTTCAGCCAGACCTACATCGAGGACGCGCTTTCCGACCATCCGGAGATCACCAAGCTCCTGGTGAAGCTGTTCGTCACGCGCTTCAACCCCGCCGACCGCAAGGATGCCGAACTCAGGGCCAACGGCATCGCGGTCGAGGTCGAACACGCGCTCGACGCGGTCACCAACCTCGACCAGGACCGCATCCTCCGGCGTTTCGTCAACCTGATCCGCTCGACCCAGCGCACCAACTTCTTCCAGATGGGCGTCGACGGGCAGCCCAAGGGCTACGTCTCCTTCAAGCTCGACAGCCACAAGATCGACGACCTGCCGCTGCCGCGCCCGCTGGTCGAGATCTGGGTCTACTCGCCGCGCGTCGAGGCCGTGCATCTCCGCGGCGGCCGCGTCGCCCGCGGCGGCATCCGCTGGTCCGACCGGCGCGAGGATTTCCGCACCGAGATCTTAGGGTTGATGAAGGCGCAGATGGTGAAGAACGCCGTCATCGTTCCGGTAGGCTCGAAGGGCGGCTTCTTCGTCAAGAATCCGCCGGCCGAGGGCGGCCGCGAAGCCTTCATGGCCGAGGGCATCGAGTGCTACCGCATCTTCATGCGCGGCCTGCTCGACATCACCGACAACGCGGTCGGCGGCAAGCTGACGCCGCCGAAGGACGTGGTGCGCCTCGACCAGGACGATCCCTATCTCGTCGTCGCCGCTGACAAGGGCACCGCCACCTTCTCCGATATCGCCAACGGCGTCTCGCGCGAGTACGGCTTCTGGCTCGACGACGCCTTCGCTTCCGGCGGCTCGGCCGGCTACGACCACAAGAAGATGGCGATCACCGCGCGCGGCGCGTGGGAGAGCGTCAAGCGCCACTTCCGCGAGATGGGCCGCGACTGTCAGACCGAGCCGTTCGACTGCGTCGGCGTCGGCGACATGGCGGGCGACGTGTTCGGCAACGGCAT